>NZ_JBFAKG010000011.1:0-33247 GCF_040655595.1 Saccharopolyspora sp. NPDC050389 | reverse complement strand
CCATGCCGGTCAGAGGTGCCCTTCGATTCGGAAGATCACTCGGCGCGCGAGATCTCGACCATCTCCTCGCGCGGCACGACATACTTTGTGCTGCTATAGCGACACAAAGTACACACGGCCCCGGACCTGCGGAAACACGAGGTCAGGCGCCCGGGATCGGCATGGGGCCGCGTTCTAAGAGGTCGCGGAACTCGCGGGCCGGGATCGCACGGGAGAACAGCCAGCCCTGGTAGGCGTCCACGCCGACGCCGCAGAGCACGTGGAACTGCGTCGCCGTCTCCACGCCCTCGGCCACGCACTGCCGGCCCATCGCGCGCGCCATGTCCACGACCGCCCGCGCCACCGCGAAATCCGAGGCGTCGCCGCCGACGCCGGCGACGAACCGGCGGTCCACCTTGATGATCTGCGCCGGCAGGTCCTTCAACCGGGCCAGCGACGAGTAGCCGGTGCCGAAGTCGTCGACGGCGAACCGCACGCCGCGCGCCACCAGCTCGCCCATCTCGTGCCGGGTCCGCGACGGCAGGTCCACCAGCGCCGTCTCCACCAGCTCCAGGATCACCCGGTTCCAGGCGATGCCGGTCTCGGCGACGATGTCGGCGACCGCGTCGACGAACTCCGGCCCGCCCGGCACCAGGCCCGCCAGGTTCACCGCGACGCCGGCTTGGCGGCCGTTGCGCGCCGGCCACGTCGCCGCCTCTCGAAGCGCCGTCCGCAGCACCCAGCGGTCCAGCTCGCGTAACAGGTCGCCCTGCTCGGCGACCGGCAGGAACGCGTCCGGCGCGAGCATCCCGCGATCCGGGTGCGGCCAGCGCACCAGCGCTTCCGCCGTGACCACCACGCCGTCGGAGTTCACCACCGGCTGGTAGTGCAGGACGAGGCCGTCGTTGTTCAGCGCCTCCCGCAGCTGGCCTTCCAGTTGCAGCTGCCGGTCCGCCGAGGCGATCAGCGCGGGGCTGGCCAGCGAGACCTTGCCGGTGCCGCGGCGCTTCGCCTCGAACATCGCCGCGTCGGCGAACCGCAGCAGGTCCTCGCCGCCGGCCCCCGATCCGTTGGGCACCGCCGCGCCGATCGACGACGACACCCGGATCAGCTGGCCGTGCACCGGCACCGCGGTGCGCAGCAGCCCGGACACCCGGGTCGCCAGCGAATCGACGCCGCCGACGGCGTCAATGTCCTGGCAGATGATCACGAACTCGTCGCCGGACAACCGGGCCGCCGTGCAGCCGTCCGGCAGCCCGCCTTCGAGCCGCCGGGCCAGCGCGACCAGCAGTTCGTCCCCGGCGTCGTGGCCCAGTGAATCGTTTACCCGCTTGAAGTTGTCGATGTCGCAGAACAGCACCGCGACGCGGTGCGAGTCGGCGCGCCCGAGCAGTCCGAGGAGCAGGTCCTTCACCGCCGCGCGGTTCGGTAACCCGGTCAGGTCGTCGTGGGTGGCCTGGTAGCGCAGGGCCTCGGCCGCACGCCGCCGCTCGGTGATGTCCTGGAAGACCACCAGCCAGAACTGGGTGCCGTCGTCCTGCACCGACGAGGACGTGTGCAGCTCGCAGTACACCGGCTCGCCGTCGGAGCGCACCAGCACCCGCTGCGGCACCCGCCGCCGGATGCCCGGCCGCTCGCCCGGCGTGGGCAGGCCGGTCTCCCGCTCGTCGGGATGGGTTATCTGCGGCACGGTCATGCCGCGCAGCTGCTCCAGCCGGTAGCCGAGCAGGGCGCACAGCGCGTCGTTGGCGTCGACCAGCCGCTCGGCCCGGTCGAACAGCCCGATCCCGACCGGCGTGATGTTGACCAGGTCGCTGAAGCGCTGGCTGGACCGCTCCATGCGGGTCACCACGGCGCGCTGCTCGGTGACGTCCTGCACGGTGCCGACCATGACGTCCTCGCCGTCGGCGTCCCGGATCGCGGTGCCGTGCAGGCGCAGGATCCGCATCGTGCCGTCGACCCGCACGTAGCGGTGCTCGACCTCGATCGGCTCGTGCTGGTCGATCAGCGGCTCCCACGCCTGCCGGACCCAGTCCTTGTCGTCCGGGTGCACCCGTTCCAGGTAGGTGTCGAAGGTGATGTGCGCGGTGGTCGGCTTGCCGATGATCTCGTGCAGCATCCGCGACAGTCGCATGACGTTGGCCCGCGGATCCCACTCCCACGTGCCGAGCCGGGCGATCCGCTGCGCGTCCTGCAGCTTGCGCCGCTCGTCGCGGAGCTGGCGTTCCAGCGCCCGGTGTTCGGTGACGTCCTGGACGGTGCCCTGCACCCGCTCGATCCGGCCGGAGCGGTTGTACTCGGCGCGGCCGGTGCACAGGTAGATCCGCTTGCCGGGCAGGTCGCGGAGCTCGACCTCCAGCAGTTCGCCCTCGGGAGCGGATAGAACGTCGGTGTAGAACTCGGCGGCGCGGTCCTTGTCCTCGGGATGGGTCGCCGCGATCATCGATCCAGCGTCGGTGGCGGACTCGGCGCCCGAGCCGCCGAGGAACTCCGCGAGCACCGGGCTTCGGTAGAGCTCACCGGTTTCCGGGTAGAACACCCAGCTGCCGACCTTGGCGATCCGCTGCGCCTCGATCAGCCAGCGCCGCTCGTTGGTGTTGGTGGCGTCCGTCGCGGCCGATGCCGCCTCGGTCAGGTCGGACACGTCGGTCAGCACCGTGACGCGCAGCTGCTCGTCGTCGGCGTGCGGCCAGCTCAGCGGGCGAACCGGAATCCGGCCGGAGCGCGTCCGCAGCATCGACACCACGCCGTCGCGGGCCACGAGGTCCGCGAGCCGGCAGCCGATCAGCGCGGCGGGGCCGGTCTCGCCGGCAAGCGTCGCGGCCTGCTCCGTCGCCCGCACCACGATGCCGTCCGCGGTGCTCAGCAGGGCCGGTGCGGCCGGCAGCGGGATCAGCTCGAACGCTTCGGCGCAGACGCCGGCCAGGCCGAGACCGCCGGAGGCCGTCCGGTTCCGCTCGCTCCGCTCGGTCAACTGCACCCCTCCTGCGTGGCGGCCGCGTGGCCGCCGTTTCCGGACGCCCGACCCGCCACTGATGAGTGACGTGAGCCACAGCAATCCGTGCGGCCGACCTTACCGGTCGACGCACCCGCGGTAACGCCATGGTGCCGGGGCATCGGACCGATTCCCTGGAGAGGTGACAGCCGTCGCCCGACATGATGACGCCGACATCGGAAATCCGTTCGCCGCCGACACAGCGGGGCCGGGGGAGCCGCTGCTGGCTCCCCCGGCCCCGCTGCTTGCGAACCGAACCTACCGCCGTCCGGACCGGTGGCAACAGCCTCGACGGCTCATGCCTTGGCGACTCATGCCTTGGCGACGCCGTCGGCCCGTGCCGCCTTCGCGACCGCCGCGCTGACCTCGGGCGCCACCCGCGGGTCCAGCGGGCTGGGCACGATGTAGTCGGCGCTAAGGTCGTCGGCGGCGACCGCCGCGATCGCCTCGGCCGCCGCGACCTTCATGCCGTCGGTGATCTTGCGCGCCCCGACGTCCAGCGCTCCCTTGAAGATGCCGGGGAACGCCAGCACGTTGTTGATCTGGTTCGGGAAGTCGCTGCGCCCGGTGGCGACAACGGCGGCGTGCCGCCGGGCGACGTCCGGGTGGATCTCCGGGTCGGGGTTGGACAGCGCGAACACGATGGCGTTGTCGGCCATCGTCGCCACCAGCTCCTCCGGGAGCTGTCCGACCGAAACGCCGATCACCACGTCGGCGCCGCGCAGTGCCTCGGCGGGCCCGCCGGTGATCCCGCTCTGGTTGGTGAACTCGGCGAGTTCCTGCTTGATCGGCGTCAGATCCGCGCGCCCGGAGTGGATCACGCCGCGCGAGTCGAGCACGGTGATCTCGCCGACACCGGCGGTGTGCAGGATCTTCGCGCAGGCCACGCCCGCAGCGCCGGCGCCGGAGATCACCACGCGCAGCGATCCCAGCTCCCGGTCGACGACCTTGGCGGCGTTGCGCAGCGCGGCGAGCACGACCACGGCGGTGCCGTGCTGGTCGTCGTGCATGACCGGGCAGTCCAGCGCCTCGGAAACCCGGCGCTCCAGCTCGAAGCAGCGCGGCGCGGAGATGTCCTCCAGGTTGACCGCACCGAACGACGGGCGCAGCCGGACCAGGGTCTCCACGATCTCGTCGACGTCGGTGGTGTCCAGCACCAGCGGGATCGAGTCGAGCCCGGCGAAGGTCTTGAACAGCGCGGACTTGCCCTCCATCACCGGCAGCGACGCCCGCGGTCCGATGTCGCCCAGGCCGAGCACCGCGGTGCCGTCGCTGACGACGGCGACGAGCCGTTGCGTCCACGTGTAGCGATCGGCCAGCGCCGGGTCGCTGGCGATCGCCCGGCTGACCTGCGCCACGCCGGGGGTGTATGCGATCGACAGATCCCGCGCGGAATCCAGCGGCGCGGTCACGTCGACGGCGAGCTTGCCGCCCTCGTGCGCCGCGAAGATCTCCTCGTTGGTCAAATCCGCACCGACTCCGCTTGCGGTGCTGTCGTTGACGGTGGTCACGGCGTCCCTCCATGTAGCCATGCCTACGGCCCGGACGCATTCCAGGCCGGGCGGACCGGGCGGCGCTTCGCCACCCGTGCGACGCTCGCCTGCCCTGGCGTGCCGGACAGGCGAGTGTTTCGAAATAACCGAGACCTGCCGACCTGGTCGGACAGCGGCTCTCGGCGGACGCTGCGGTTCGAACAGTGTGCCAGGCCGCGAGATCAGTGTCAGCGACCGGGATCACACAACCTCACCAGCAGGTTCAACATTTTGTCAAGGCCTACCGGCAGTACGCGCGTCCTATTTGGATCCGATTTCGGCAGTACGCTCGTCCGGTTTTAGTGCCGCATTTCGCAGTACGTACGTCCGGTTTGAATAGGGCGTCGAATAGTTCGCACGGCGCATATCAACTCCGCCCCACCGATCCGCATTCCAACCGGCCCCATAGGCTTTCGGACGTGCAGGTACGTCGACTTGAGATCACGGGCGCTTACGAGTTCACGCCGAAGGCCTTCCCCGACCACCGCGGGCTGTTCGTCGCGCCGTTCCAGGAAGCGGCGTTCATCGACGCCACCGGGCACCCGCTGCGGGTCGCGCAGACCAACCACAGCGTCTCGGCGCGCAACGTCGTCCGCGGCCTGCACTTCGCCGACGTGCCGCCAGGCCAGGCGAAGTACGTGTACTGCCCGCGCGGCGCGCTGTTGGACGTGGTGGTCGACATCCGCGTCGGCTCCCCGACCTTCGGGCGCTGGGAAGCGATCCGGCTGGACGCCACCGAATACCGCGCCGTCTACCTCGCTGAGGGGCTCGGACACGCCTTCGCCGCGCTCACCGACGACACCGTGATGACCTACCTCTGCTCCACGCCGTACAACCCGGCGGCCGAGCACGGCGTCGACCCACTCGACCCGGACCTGGGGCTGCCGTGGTCCGACCTCGACGGCGAGCCGATCCTGTCCGAAAAGGACCGATCCGCCCCCGGTCTGGCGCAAGCCGCCGAGCAGGGCCTGCTTCCGGATTACGAAACCTGCCTCGCCCACTACGAAAGCCTGCGCGGCTGAGCCGTCACCGCACGCGGCCGGGCTTCGGCCAGAGGCGCCACCGGATGACGCCGAGAACCTCGGCAGGGCCGAGCTCCCGCGAATCCGTCGAACCGAAGGTGTTGTCGCCTTCGACGTGCCAGCCATCGCCGTCGCGGCGCAGCGCGCGCTTCACCGAAAGCTGCCCCGGACGCTGCGCCCAGCGCACCAGCGCGACGTCTCCCGGCCGAGCGGAACCCCGCAGCCGCAGCAGCACCACGTCGCGATCCCGCAGGGTGGGAACCATGGACGGGCCGCGCACCAGCAACCGCCGCCACGGCCACCGCCCGAGGGATTTCACAGCCACCTCCGATAGGACTTCGAGGATCTTCAAGAGTAGGGTCGCCCCTGTCGGAGCACTCACTTGTCAGGGAGGAATCATGCGACTCCTGTCGCGAATCCTCAGCCCCCGCCTCGAGGCAACCGCGCACTGCGACCTGCCGTGCGGCGTGTACGACCCGGCGCAGGCGCGGATCGAGGCTGAGTCCATCAAGGCGATCCAGGAGAAGTACCAGGCCAATGAGGACCCGGAGTTCCGCACTCGCGCGATTCTGATCGCCGAGCAGCGCTCCGAGTTGGTCAAGCACCACCTGTGGGTGCTGTGGACCGACTACTTCAAGCCGCCGCACTTCGAGAAGTACCCGCAGCTGCACGAGCTGATCAACAAGGCCACCAAGGCCGCGGGCGCGGCCGGGACCAAGGGTTCCATGGAGGCCAAGTCGGGTCAGCAGCTGCTGGACTACATCGCCGAGATCGACAAGATCTTCTGGGAGACCAAGCAGGGCTGAGCGCCGCAGTACCGAAAGGACGCCGGCCGGCGGAAACCACTTCCGCCGGCCGGCGTCTTTTCTGCTTCCGGCGCGGCAGACTGGCCGGATGGGACTCGATCAACGACTTGTGGACGCGGCCGTCGAGCTGGTGGAACGGCGCTGGGGGCGCGCCGAGCAGGCCGTGGCGGCCGCCGTTCGGCTCGACGACGGCCAGATCCTGACCAGCATCAGCCTCGACAACCTCAACGCCGCCGTCACCTTGTGCGCCGAGACCGGCGCGCTTTGCCAGGCGTACACGCTCGACAAGCGCGTCACCGCATCCGTCTGCGTCAGCAAATGGCCTGGTGGCGAGGGCTATCCCGTGCTCGCGCCGTGCGGTATCTGCCAAGAGCGGCTCGCGTTGTGGGGCCCCGACGTCGAGGTGGCGGTGGCCGACGCGAACAGCCCGTCGGGCTGGTCGGCCCGGACGCTGCGCGAGCTGAACCCGTTCTACTGGGGAACCCAGTTCTCCGCCGCCGGCGGCTGGCCGTCCACCGAAGAGCATCTCTCCTGAGCGGCAACAGGAAATCGAATGCGCCCGCGCGCGGGCATGTCCACAATTGACCGCCGTGGACGTTTCGGAACCAACGCGCCTCGGGCAGCACGAACTCTCCGACGGGCGCCGCCTCGCCTGGGGCGAGTGGGGCCTGGCGGACGGCTTTGCCGTCCTGCTGTGCCCTGGAGTCGCGACCAGCCGACGGCTCGGGTTCGGCACCGATGTCGTCGATGCGCTGGGAATCCGGCTGGTCTCGGTGGACCGGCCCGGCCTGGGCGCCTCCGATCCCGCACCCGGGCGCACGCTCCGCGGCTGGGCCGACGACATCGCCGAATTCGCCGCCGGACGCGGCATCGACGATCTCGCGGTCGTCGGCTATTCGGCAGGCGGACCGTTCGCCCTGGCCTGCGCGGCGGCGGGTGTCGCGAGCCGAGCCGCCGTGGTCGCCGGGGCGGACGAGTTCGCGGTGCTCGGCGACGCTCTCCCAGGCGATCTGCGGAACATGGTCGAGGCGGTCACCGCCGATCCGGCGGCCGCCGAGGAGTCGTTCGCCGAGTTCGGCAGCCCGGACGCGCTGTGGAAGCTGATCGTCGCCTTCAGCCCGGAAGCCGACCTCGCCGTCTACCGGAATCAGCCGTTCGAACGCGTTTTCCGCCGGGCCATGGCCGAAGGTTTCGCGCAGGGCTCGGCGGGATACGCCCGCGACACCGCGCTGGCCATGAGCCGCTGGCCGTTCGCGGCGGAAGACATCCGCATCCCCGTCGACCTCTGGTACGGGCGGCTGGACACCAGCCCGAGCCACTCGCCCGATTCCGGCGCCACGCTGGCCAGGCGCATCCCGGACGCCCGGCACCACCTCGTCCCGGATGCGGGCGGTGCCCTGCTCTGGACGCACGCCGAGCAGATCCTCCGCGGCCTGGTGGGCGCCGACCGGTGAAAGCCGGCCGGCGCGGTTCGCCTACCTGCCGGTCAGCGCCCGGTCGACCAGGAACTCGGCCGCCGCGACCTCCGCCCCGGAGAGCACCTGCTCGGCTTCGGCGTTCTCGACGTCGTGCACCAGCCGGAGCTCCGCGTCCGCGATGCCGCAGAAGTTCGAAACACCCATGCGGAGCTGGACGTCCATCATCGCGGTCAGGCCGTTGGCCTCGTACGCCTCGCCCGATCCACCGGCCAGCCCCAGCCACAGCATGCGCTTCGCGGCCAGCCGAGATTCGGCACCGCCGTAGGCGAATCCGTGGTTCCAGACGCGGTCGATCCAGCCCTTGACGATGGCCGGCGGCGCGAACCACCACACCGGGAAGACCACCGCGATCGCGTCGGCTGCGTCGATGCGCGCCATGTGCGCGCGGACCTCTTCCGAGTAGGTCTTGCCGGGATCGTTCCAGTCCGGTTCGTCGGCCACGCCCAGGCGCGGGTCGAATTCCTCGGCGTACAGGTCGAGCAGGTCCACCTCGTACTGGGCGGCCTTCAACTGGCGGTGTACCCGGTCGGCCGCCTTGGCGGTCAGCGAGGCACCGCGCGGATGCGCGACGACGACGAGTGCCCGTTCTCCCTGGTGGGATGTCATTTCAGCAATCCTCCGAATTTTGCAGTCTGCAACAGTGCGGTTCGTCAGTCGCCCAGCCGGACGAGCATCTTGCCGGTGTTCGCGCCGCTCAAGACACCCAGCAACGCCTCGGGAGCCCGCTCGATTCATCGCTCCACTGTGGACTCCGCATGCAGGCTTCCATCCGCGAGCCACTCCGCGGCCTTGCCGATGTACTCGCCGAACCGGTGGAAGTGGCGACCGGTGAGCATGCCGCGCATCGTGATCTCCTTGCCCGCCAACTGGAAGTAGTTCCGCGGGCCCGCGGCCGGCGCCCCGGCGTTGTAGCCGCTGATGGCGCCCACCAGGGCGATCCGGCCACCGACGCGCATCGCGTCGATGGCGGCCTCCAGGTGCTCCCCGCCCACGTTGTCGAGGTAGACGTCGATGCCGTCGGGCGCGACGGTGTCGAGCTGTTCGGCGACCGGCGCGGCCCGGTAGTCGACGGCGGCGTCGAACCCGAACGCCTCGCGCAGCTTGCGCGCCTTGACCGGGCCGCCGGCCGAGCCGATCACCTTGGCGGCCCCGAACTTGCGGGCCAGCTGCCCGGCGATGCTGCCCACCGCCCCGGCCGCCGCGGGCACGAACACCACGTAGCCGGGCCGGACCGGCGCGATCTCGGTGAGCGCCACGTAGGCGGTCAGCCCGGTCGTTCCCAGCGGGCCCAGGTAGTCCTGCGGTTCGGCGATCGCGGTGTCGACCTGCTCGACCTCGGTCGCGTCCACGACCGCGAACTCGCGCCAGCCGAGCCAGTGCCGGACGGTGGCCCCGACCGGCACCTCCGGCGCTTCGGATGCGATGACCTCCCCGACCGCCGGCCCGTCCAGCACCTCGCCCACCCGGAACTGCGGCAGGTAGGTGACCTCCGGGTTCATCCGCTCCCGCATGTAGGGGTCGACCGACATCCAGGTGTTGCGCACCAGCACCTGCCCCGCGGCGGGAGCGGCCACCGGCGCCTCGGCGAGCGCGAAGTTCGCCGCGGTGGGCGCCTTGCCCGGCACCTCGGCCAGGCGGACCTCACGGCCGGCGCGTGGCTGGCTGTCGTTGCTCATCGCGTTTCCTTCCTGGAAGTCGTGGCCAGCTTGCGCGGCGCCGGTTGTGGTTCGTTTCGGGTTCGTTTGCGGCGCACCGTTATCGCAGGTCACCTCGCAGGACGCAGGTACTGTGGGCGACGTGCGTTTCGGGGTGCTGGGTCCGCTGGCGGCGTGGACGGACGACGGCACATCCGTGCACGTTCCCGAGGCGAAGGTGCGTGCCCTGCTCGCGGACCTGCTCGTCGCGGGCGGGCGGCTCCTTTCCACCGACCGGCTCATCGAGGACCTGTGGGGCGCGGCGCCGCCCGGCAAGCCGGTGCCCTCGCTGCGGGCGAAGGTCTCGCAGTTGCGGCGCGTCCTCGACGAAGCGGAACCCGACGGCCGCGGGCTCGTGGAGTTCCGCTCCGGCGGATACCGGCTGGCGGTCGACGCCGAAGCGGTCGACGCCGAAGCGGTCGACGCCGGCCGCTTCGCGGCCCTGACCGCGCGAGCCCGGGCCGCCGCCGACCAGCGCACCCGCGCAGCGCTGCTCACCGAGGCCCTCGACCTCTGGCGCGGCGAGGTCCTCGCCGACTTCGCCGGCGAACCCTTCGCGATGCCGGCCGCCACCGAGCTGCACGAGCAGCAGCTGGCCGCACGGGAAGACCGCGCGGCCGCACGCCTCGAGCTGGGCGAGCACGCCGAGGTCGTCACCGAGCTGGCCGGGCTCAGCGCCCGCCACCCGCAGCGGGAACGGCTGCACGCGCTCTACCTGCGCGCGCTGTACGGGTCGGGGCGGCAGGCAGAAGCGCTGAAGGCCTACGAGCGGCTGCGCAGCCAGCTCGCCGACGAACTCGGCGTCGACCCGAGCCCGGAGCTGTCCGCGCTGCACCAGTCGATGCTCCGGCAGGAGCCCCGGCTCAACGCGCCCCGCGGCGGCGGGCGCGGAAACCTGCCCGCGCCGGTGTCGGCGTTGATCGGCCGCGACGGCGCACCGGAGTCCGTCCGGGCCCTGCTCGACACCGAACGCCTGGTGACGTTGACCGGCCCCGGTGGAGTCGGCAAGACGCGGCTCTCGCTGGCGGCCGCGCACGCGGCGGCCGGCTCCTTCCCCGACGGTGTCTGGCTCGTCGAACTTGCTTCCGTCGACGCCGCCGCCGGAGTGGCCGGGGTGGCGGACGGCGTCGCCGCCGCGCTCGGGCTACGCGACGAAGTCAGCCGATCCGGCCTGAACGCGCCCGACCGGTTGTCGGAAGCCTTGCGCAACAAGCACCTCCTGATCCTCCTCGACAACTGCGAACACCTCGTCGACGCGGCGGCCGCGCTGGCCGACGGGCTGCTGGCGGCCGTACCCGGCCTGCGACTGCTGGCCACCAGCCGGGAACCGCTGCACCTGCCCGGCGAGCGCCTGTGGGCGGTGCCGACGCTCGACCCGCCCGCGCAGGCGACCCCGGAGTCGGTGCGGCAGTCCGGCGCGGCACGGCTGTTCATCGCCAGGGCGGTCGCCGCATCCCCCGGGTTCGCCCCGGACGGGCTCGGCGAAGCCGATGCGGCCGCGATCACGGCGATCTGCCGGCGCCTCGACGGGCTGCCGCTGGCGCTGGAACTCGCGGCCTCGCGAGTGCGCGGGCTCGGCGTGCGCGAGCTCGCCGCGCGGCTGGACGACCGCTTCGCCCTGCTGACCACCCGCAACCGCCGAGCCCCGACCCGCCACCAGACGCTGCGGGCAGTCATCGACTGGAGCTGGGACCTGCTGGAGCCGGCGGAGCAGATCGTCCTGCGCCGCCTGTCCGTGCACGCCGACGGCTGCACCCTCGCCGCCGCCGAGGCGGTCTGCGCCGACGAACGCGTACCCGCCGCCGAGGTCGTGGACGTGCTCGCGCGGCTGGTGGACCGCAGCCTGGTCACGGTGGGTTTCCCGGACGGCCGTCCCCGCTACCGGCTGCTGGAATCGGTGGCCGACTACAGCCGGGAACGGCTCGCCGAGGCGGCCGAAACCGACGAGCTCCGGCAACGGGCCCGCCGGTACCACGCCGCGTTCGCCGAGCGCGCCGACACCGGCCTGCGCGGTGCCGAACAACGCGACTGGTTGCGCAGCTTCGAGCCGGAACTGCCGAACCTGCGGGCAGCCCTCGACGATGCGCTCCACCACCAGGACGCGGTGGCGATCCGGCAACTGGCCGGCGCGACCTCCTGGTACCTGTTCCTGAAAGGACGGCTCCGGGAAGCGCACCAACTGCTGTGCACCGCCGGCGGGCATTCGGCCGTCCTGGCTGCCTGGCGGGACGGCATGGCCGTGCTGTCCGAAATGGACCGCCACGCGGCACGCGAGCGCCCCGGCATCGCCTCGGCCGTTGATCGGGCGAGGGCGGAGTGGTTCCTCGACTACGCCCACGTCGACCTCGGCGACTTCTCCGGTGGCACGGAAGTCCTCGACCGGGCATTGCGCGCCTGCCGGGCCGCCGACGACCGCTGGGGCGCGGCCGCGCTGCTGAGCAACCGCGCCCGGCGCGCGTTCGTGCGAGGCGACCTCGAGGCTGCTCGAACGGACGCCACCGAGTCGTTGGCGCTGTTCGGCGAGCTGGGCGACCAATGGGGACGGTTGCAGGCGACGGCCCCGCTGGCCGGGCTCGCCTCGATCACCGGCGACTACGCGCAGGCCGAGCGGATGCACCGCGACGGACTGCGAATCGCCGAGGACCTCGGCCTCTGGTCGGAGGCCGCCCACCAGCTCTCCGGGCTGGGCCGGATCGCGCTGCTGACCGGCGACCTCGCCGCCGCCGAGGCGCACCACCGGCGCGCGGCGGAGCTCGCCGCCGAGGTCAACGACCCGCAGGGAGAGGTCTACGCCGAATTCGGCCTCGCCCTGACCGCACGCCGCCAAGGCCGCCTGGACGACGCCGAACGCCTGTGGCAGCGCCAGCTGGCGTGGAGCCGCAAGGCCGCGGACGATCCGGGCGCCGCCCTGGCACTGTCCGAGCTCGGCTTCATCGCCGAACTGCGCGAGGCTCCCGAGACGGCGCGGAACCTCCACGCCGAGGGGCTGGCCCTAGCCCGCGGCACCGGCGATCCGCGCGCGGTCGCGCTGGCCCTGGAAGGGCTGGCCGGTGCGCGGGTGCTGGCTGGCGAGGCTGCGGCGGCAGCGCGGCTGCTGGGCCGAGCGGCGGCAGCGCGGGAGGCGGTCGGAGCGCCGCTACCGCCTGCGGAGCGCCACGACGTCGACCGGATCGCCGCGCGGGCGCGGAAAGCGGCGGGCGCCGAGGCGTTCGACGCGGAGTTCTCGGCCGGCCGCGCGATGGGCCCGGCACCGGCGCAGCACTTGTCCTGATCGGTGGGGTGCTCGTCCTTGAGGACATCCGCCGGAGCGGCCAGGCTCGATGACGTGGGCAGGCACGAAGTGGTCATCGCGGTCTACGACGGAGTCCAGCTGCTGGACGCCGCCGGGCCGCTGGAGGTCTTCGACGGGGCGTCTCGGCTCCTCGACGGCAGCTACCGGGTGCGCCTGGCGTCGCTGGGCGGGCGCGACGTGGTGACGTCGTCGCGGGTCCGGCTCGGCGTCGAAGTCGCGCTCGAAGAGATCGCCGACCTCGGCACCCTCGTCGTCGCGGGCGGCGAAGGCACCCACGACGCGATGTCCGACGCGGAGCTGATCGGCCAGATCCGCCGGCTGGCCGGGCGTGCCGAACGCATCACCTCGGTGTGCTCCGGCGCGTTCCTGCTGGCCGAGGCCGGTCTGCTCGACGGTCGCCGGGCGACCACGCACTGGGCGATGTGCCGCGAACTCGCGGCGTCCTACCCGACCGTGACGGTCGAACCGGACGCGATCTACGTCCGCGACGCCCCGCTCGTGACGGCGGCCGGGGTGACCGCGGGAGTCGATCTCGCGCTCGCGCTGGTCGAGGACGACCACGGCGCCGAACCGGCCCGCACGCTGGCCAAATGGCTCGTGGTGTTCCTGCAGCGGCCGGGCGGCCAGTCGCAGTTCAGCGTGTGGAGCGCGGCGCCGCCGGTGAACGACCGCGCGCTCCGCGAGCTGCTCGGCGACATCGCGGCGAACCCGGCCGGCGACTACGGCATCCCGGCGATGGCCGAGCGGCTGGCGATGAGCCCGCGCCACTTCACCCGCCTGTTCACCAAGGAAGTGGGCACCAGCCCCGGCCGGTACGTCGAGCGGGCGCGCGTCGAAGCGGCCCGCGCGCTGCTGGAGGCCGGCCGGGGCGGCGTCGCGAGGCGCTGCGGCTTCGGCAGCGCCGAAACCATGCGGCGGGCCTTCCTCCGCCAGCTCGGCGTCCCGCCGAGCGCCTACCGAGACCGTTTCCGCACCGCAGGATGAAGGAGTCCACAATGGACATCGCATTCGTGCTCTACGACAAGTTCACCGCGCTCGACCTGGTCGGCCCGTACGAGGCGCTGGCGGGCAACCCGGCCAGCACCCCGCACTTCGTCGCGGCGGGCCGCGACACCGTGCGCTGCGACTCGGGGCTGCCGATCCAGCCGACGACGACCTTCGCCGAACTCGACCGGCCCGACATCGTGGTCGTCCCCGGCAGCTCCGCCTGGCGCACGGCGCTGGACGACGAGGAGCTGGTCTCCTGGCTCGCCGCGGTGCACCCGAACACGACGTGGACGACGTCGGTGTGCACCGGATCGCTGCTGCTGGCGAAGGCCGGGATCCTGACCGGGAAGCGCGCGACGACGCACTGGACGGTGCGCGAGGTGCTGGGCGAGCTGGGCGCCGAGGTCGTCACCGACCGGGTCGTGTTCGACGGGAAGGTGGTGACCGGCGCCGGCGTGTCCGCGGGCATCGACATGGGACTGAGGCTGGCCTCCGAGCTCTGGGGCGAGGACGTCGCGAAGATGATCCAGCTGATGCTGGAGTACGACCCGCAGCCGCCGTTCGACACCGGCTCGCCGGAGAAGGCCGACCCGGCACTGCTGGCCGCCGCGCTGGAGCGGTAAGCCCTGCGCAACGCGGTTACGCTCGACGCCGTGGCACAGGATGAGCACCGCGTTTACGTCCTCCGGCACGGCACGACCGAATGGTCGCAGACCGGCCGGCACACCAGTCGTTCCGACATCCCGCTCACCGTCGAGGGCGAGCTGCGGGCACGGCAGGCCGGGCAGACGCTTTCCGCGTTGCGGCCGGCCGGGCCGGTCGTCGTGCTGGCGAGCCCCCGGCAGCGCGCCCAGCGCACGGCGGCGCTGGCGGGCCTGGCCGACGTGGTGACCGAACCGCTGCTCGCGGAGTGGGACTACGGCGACTACGAGGGCCTGACCACGCCGCAGATCCGCGAGACGGTCCCGGACTGGACGGTGTGGACGCAACCGTGCCCGGGCGGCGAATCCGCGGCGAACGTCACGGTGCGCGCCGACAAGCTGCTGGCCCGCATCGCCGACACCGACTCCGACGTGGTCCTGGTGGGGCACGGCCACTTCAGCCGCGGCCTGATCGCCCGCTGGCTGGGCCTGCCGACCACGTCGGGAGTGCACTTCGCGCTGGATCCGGCGGGAATCACGGTGCTGGGCCACGAGCGCGGCGTGCCGCAGGTGGAGCGGTCCAACATCCCGCCATGGCAGCAAGGCTGACCGGGCAATTCCGCCGCACCTGCGGTCACCGGTCCCGAATATCCTGGGGCCAAGTGACTCATGTGGAGGTATCGATGATCCGCCGGGCGACCCAAGCCGACGTGCCCGCCATGGTCGGGCTGGTGCACGAACTCGCGCTGTACGAGAAGGCACCGGAGCTGTGCCACCTGACCGAGCAGCAGCTGCGGGACGCGCTGTTCGGACCGGCACCCGCACTGTTTGGCCACGTGGCCGAAGTGGACGGTGCCGTCGTCGGACTTGCGCTGTGGTTCCTGAACTTCTCCACCTGGGAGGGCGTGCACGGCATCTACCTGGAGGACCTCTACGTCCGCCCCGAGCAGCGCGGTTCCGGCCTCGGCAAGGCGCTGCTGCAGGCCCTGGCGCAGGAGTGCGTCGAGCGCGGCTACGCGCGTCTGGAGTGGTCGGTGCTGGACTGGAACGAGCCCTCGATCAACTTCTACAAGGCGGCCGGGGCGATCCCGATGGACGAGTGGACCGTGTACCGGCTCACCGGCGACGCGCTGCGCACGTTCAGCGCCTGACGCTCACGCGTCGCGATCGGCGTCGGGGGCGGCGCCTGCGTAGAACGACCAGGCCCGCCCCTCCCGGTTGAACAGGAACCACAGCACGGCGATCGCAGGCACCGCGAGCACCAGCGCGATCACCGGCTGCCCGGACGGCCCGAACGCGTACCAGGCGGTGCCCAGCAGCAGCAGCTGCATCAGCAGCGCGGGCGTGCGCGCCCAGTGCTTGCCCTTCCACAGGCCGATGCCCGCGGCCAGCACGCCGGAAGCCAGCAGCGTGTAGTACCCGGCCTCGCCGAGCATCTGGCCGGGCTCGAACTGCCCAACACCGCCGACGTCGGACGAGGTGCTGCGAACCAGCAGGGCCACGACGAAGATCAATCCGGCCACCGCCTGCAGGGTAGTCAGGACACCCGCGATGCGGATGGTGCGCGGGACGACTTCGGTCGGCACGATCAGTTTCGCCTTTCCCGGAATCCACGTCGGTGACTCTGCGTACGCATCTTCGATGGTAATACCGCCCGAACGCCGCATGGCTGCGACCACCCTCACGCGCAATGATCGACTCATGGCTTCAGCGGCGGTCGGGGATATCGGGGTGTCCTCACGATCCGCCGTGTGCCCGGCAGGTACCGGCGGACGACGATCGGATGCGCTCCGGGGTTGCGCATCCGGGTTCCGCCGGATCTTGGTGGCGGTCAACGGCATGGCGCACCCGCTCCTGGTGTTTCAGCCCGCCGAACCCACCGCAGCCGGGCACGTGGGCCGGTCCCTGCGCGGCTCGCTGCGGAAGGGGGCGGTCCCGGAGAACTGACCCGCGGCATGCGCCTGCGTCGGCCCGCAACGGCCTCGCCTAGGCTGCGGTTGTGCGCGCCGTACTCGTCGTCAACCCGCAGGCGACGTCCACCACTGCGGCCGGCCGGGATGTCATCGCCCACGCGCTGGCCAGCGAGCTGAAGCTGGACGTCGTCGAAACGCAGTACCGGGGCCACGCCTCCGACACCGCGCGAGCGGCCGTGGAGGACGGCGTCGACCTGGTGATCGCGCTCGGCGGCGACGGCACGGTGAACGAGGTGGTCAACGGCATGTTCTCGGCCGCCGAGGGCAGCGACCGGGCGATGCCGACGCTGGGCGTGGTGCCCGGCGGCTCGGCGAACGTGTTCGCCCGCGCGCTCGGCCTGCCCAGGGATCCGGTCGAGGCCACTCACCGGTTGCTGCGGGCGGTGGCCGAGGGCAGCGGCCGACGGGTCGGGCTCGGCAAGGCCGACGACCGCTGGTTCACCTTCAACGCCGGCGTCGGCTGGGACGCCGAGGTCGTCGCCGAGGTCGAGCGGTTGCGCTCCCGCGGCCAGAACGTGACGCCCGCCCTGTACGCGCGCACCGCGTTGAGCTGCTACTTCAGCATGGCACGCCGGTCCCCGATGATCAGCTTGCAAATCGGTCACGAAGAACCGATCGATCAGTTACACAGCGTGTTCGTCTCGAACACCGATCCGTGGACGTATCTCGGGTCACGTCCGGTGCGTATGAGCCCGGACACCACCTTCGACACTGGCCTCGGCGTTTTCGCACTGCACAACATGAACGCTTACCCAGTGTTACAACATGTAGCGCAGATGCTACGCGGTAGAGGGAAACCACACCCGAGAAACTCAATTCAGCGTGCGGACGCGGGGTATCTCCGCGTAACCTGTACGGAGCCGTTGCGCCTGCAGGTCGACGGCGACTGCCTGGGCGAGCGTTCGGCGATCGAGTTCTTCTCCGTCCCGGACGCTCTCCGCGTCGCTGTATAACCTTCTTGTAACGGATGAACGTAGTTGTCGACTCGCGACCCCCGTCTGCGACCGATGACACACCGAAACCCCAGGTCAAGCCCTATCGATCTTTCAGGTGAGTTCCCTCACCACGCGAGATCGAACTCTTGACATCGCGGCAGTTCGTGAAAGCATTCACAAGCACACGGACTCCGTGAAAGCATTCACAAACACCCCGAACAAAACGAGCGGCGCGCATGGGCGCGCCTAGCGAGGAGCAAGGAACGATGGACTGGCGCCACGATGCGGTTTGCCGTGACGAGGACCCGGAGCTGTTCTTCCCCGTTGGGAACAGCGGTCCTGCTGTGCTGCAGATCGCCGAGGCGAAGGCCGTTTGCCGCCGTTGTCCGGTCGCCTCCGAGTGCCTGGCTTGGGCACTGGAGAGCGGGCAGGACGCCGGCGTATGGGGCGGTATGAGCGAGGACGAGCGTCGCGCGCTCAAGCGGCGCAACTCTCGCACCCGGGCTCGCACCAACGCCTGAGTCGCGAACTCGCTGAAAACGTGCCGGTGCGGTCGCACCCCCGGCGGCCGACCGCACGTTTTCGCCCCGGTCGAACGAACGGCCATCGCACCTGACAGAAGCAAAACCCCGACGAGACCCGGCCGATCCGCGTCGATGTCGGTCCCGGCAACACCCGCCGAGCTCTCCACCGGATGAGCTGACGGTCACCGGGAAACCGACCCGATCGGCCACGACCCGCCACCCGACCGGCGAGTCACCGGATATCGATGCACCAGCGCGGCGCCCGGCCAACGGGTCGACGTCAGCGCCGGTACTTCAGAGGCACCCGCAGCACCGCCTCGGTACCGGGTTGCCGACCGCGACCGCGCAAGCTCAACGACCCTCGGAGCTCGGATTCCACGAGGGTCCGCACGATCTGCAGGCCGAGACGTTCGGCGCGTTCGAGGGAGAAACCCTTCGGCAGGCCGCGACCGTCATCCGAGATGACGACGTCCAGCCAACGCGCCGAACGCTCCGCCTGCACAACGACTTCGCCGCCCTGCCCTTCCGGGAAGGCGTGCTCGAAAGCATTCTGGACCAACTCGGTCAGCACCATCACCAGTGGCGTGGCCAACTCGGCCGACACCACGCCGAACCGTCCCTCGCGGCGCACCTTGACCCCGGTCTCGGCCACGGCGACGTCGCTCATCATCGGGATCACGCGGTCGACGACGTCATCGAGGTCCACCCGCTCGTCCACCGACATCGACAGAGTCTCGTGCACCAGCGCGATCGACGTCACCCGCCGGACCGACTCGTCCAGCGCGAGCCGCGCCTCGGTGTTCCCGGTGCGGCGCGACTGCAGCCGCAGCAGCGCGGCGACCGTCTGCAGGTTGTTCTTGACGCGGTGGTGGATCTCGCGGATCGTCGCGTCCTTCGACATCAACGCGCGGTCGCGGCGTTTGACCTCGGTCACGTCGCGGACCAGGACCAACGCACCGGCCTGCTGGCCGCGGGGCCGCAGCGGCAGCGCCCGGAACAGCACCGTCGCGCCCCGGGCCTCGGCCTCGATGCGCATGCTGGGCTGACCGCTCATCGCCCGGCGGACGCGCTGCGCCACCTCGTCGGCGTCGAACGGATCGTTGAGCAGCGACCGGGTCAGCGGCGCGAGCTGCGCCCCGACCAGATCCGCGGCGTGGCCCATCCGGTGGTAGGCCGACAGCGCGTTCGGGCTGGCGAAAACCACCGTGCCCGAACTGTCCAGGCGAATGAGCCCGTCGCCGACCCGCGGGCTGGTGTGCACGTCGGGCGCCGGCTCCGGAGTCGGGAAGGTGCCGTCCGCGACCATCTGGCACAGGTCGGCGGCGCTGCCCAGGTAGGAGATCTCCAGCGGCGACGGCACCCGCGGCACGGCCAGGTTGGTGTCCCGGCTGAGCACCGCGACGATCTCGTCCGCCAGCTTCACCGGGATGGTCTCGCGGCGCACCGGCACGCCCAGGTGCCAGCGCGGGTCCTCCTCGCGGCAGATCCGGCCCTCCAGCGCGGCGCGGCGCAGCTGCGGGTGCTCGTCCTGGGTGACCTCGGTGCCGACCACGTCTTCCGGGTGGGCCGTGGGCGCCGTCGTCGGCCGTGCCTGCGCCACGCACAGGAACCGGCTTTCCGGCGCGTCCTGCGGCCCGATCGGAACCCAGAGCAGGAAGTCGGCGAACGACAGGTCGGAGAGCAGCTGCCACTCGGCGACCACGAGCTGCAGGTGGTCGGCGGCGGTGCCGGACAACCCGGTGTGCTCGGCGAGCAGATCACTCAGCGTGGACAAGATCCGCCTCTCTGGGTCGGCGCGGTCGCGTCATTCCACGACCGCGATGAGATCGCCTTCCTGGACCACGTCTCCCGGCTTGACCGCAACCGTACTGACCGTCCCCGACACCTCGCTGAGCACCGGGATCTCCATCTTCATGGACTCCAGCAGCACCAGCGAGTCGCCGTCGTTGACCGAGTCGCCCTCGGCGACCGACACCGTCATCACGTTGGCGACCATCTCGGCGCGGATCTCCTCGGCCATGCTCTCCTCCTCGTCGCGGACCCGGTGGGCCCCTGATTAGGAAACCACGACCGGAACCACCCGCCGGCGGCAGGTAGCGGACATGTCAAACTGGATGCTCGAAACCCCAGCGGAGACCGGGTGGTCGTGAAGACTCGCTAACGGTCGGACTGGTCGGACGAACTTTAGGGAGTTGCCATGGGTAAGCGGGCCCGCAAGAAGAAGGACCGGCGCAAGAACAAGGCCAACCACGGCAAGCGCCCCAACGGCTCGTGAGCGCGACGGCACCAGCCGTCGAAAGCCCGAATGGCCCCGGACCGCACTGGTCCGGGGCCATTCGTCGTCTTGCGGGTCATTCCGCCGAGGTTCGCTTCGCCCGCACTTCCACCGAGGTGCCTTCGGGGCCGCGCTCGACGGTCACCTCCGCCTTCTGCAGGACGGCCTCGCGGATGGAGGCCCGCAGCCGATCCTTCAGCTCCGTGGGCGCGTGCTCACCGCTGCACTTGCGGTGCAACAACGCCTTGATGTGCTCCTCGATGCCGAAGTGCTCGAGGCAGCTCCCGCACCCGTCGAGGTGCTGCTGCACGGCGGCGCGCCGCTGCTGGTCGCACTCGTTGTCGAGGAACAGCCACACTTCAGCGAGCACGTCCTCGCAGGAGGCTTCGTCCGGCCCACCGCAATTCATTTGGTGCTCACCTCCCGCTGGTTCTGCCGCAAGAAGCCGCGATCACGGGCGACATCGGTGAGCATCTCACGCAGCTGCCGGCGACCACGGTGCAGCCTCGACATCACGGTGCCGATCGGGGTGCCCATGATCTCGGCGATCTCCTTGTAGGCGAAGCCTTCCACGTCCGCGAGGTAGACGACCATGCGGAACTCTTCGGCCAGCTGCTGGAGAGCGGCCTTCACATCGGTGTCCGGCAGCCGGTCGAGCGCTTCGACCTCGGCCGAGCGCAGTCCGCTGGAGGTGTGGTTCTCGGCCTGTGCGAGCTGCCAGTCGGCGATCTCGTCGGTCGGCTGCTGCTGGGGCTGCCGCTGCCGCTTGCGGTAACCGTTGATGTAGGTGTTCGTGAGGATCCGGTACAGCCAGGCCTTGAGGTTCGTGCCCTGCGCGAACGACTTGAACGCGGAGAAGGCCTTGAGGTACGTCTCCTGGACCAGGTCCTCGGCGTCCTGCGCGTTGCGGGTCATCCGCAGCGCCGCGCCGTAGAGCTGGTCCAGCAGCGGCATCGCGTCCTGCTCGAAGCGGGTCGCGCGCTGCTCGTCGGTCTCCTCACCGCGGTCGACCACGGCGGAGTCGACCGGTGCATCGGTGTCGGCAGTACTGAGCCGCCCGGCATCGCCGGGCCGCCCGGTTGCGTCCGGGTGCTCTGGGGTGCTTGGCACCGGGCTCCTTTCCCGCCGCCTGGACGAGGTGACTGCAGGCGACGAATCCATGCGATCTTTCGCATGGTCCGCATTCGAGGATACCCGTGCTCGCCAGCTATTTCCCGGTGGTGACAGCAGTGCACGCTCGGGGCGGTCCAACACGCAGGTGTTCGTCGAGTCCATCGTCACGACCGGTCCAACGCAATGGGCGCCGGGCGTTATTCCGGCCTTCTAAAGTGACGCGCATGGCAGGCAAGGGCACTCCGGCTACTGCGCTGTTGAGCAAACGGCGCATCCCGCACCAGGTTCACGCGTACGAACACGATCCACGCGCCGAGTCGTTCGGCCTGGAAGCCGCCGAGGCGCTCGGCCAGCCGCCGGAACGGATCTTCAAGACTCTGGTCGCGGAGGTCGACGGCAAGCTCGCCGTGGGCGTGGTCCCCGTCACCGGCCAGCTCGACCTCAAGGCGCTCGCCTCCGCCGTCGGCGGGAAGAAGGCGAAGATGGCCGAGATCGCCGACGCCGAACGTGCCACCGGCTACGTCGCGGGCGGAATTTCCCCGCTCGGCCAGAAGAAACGGCTTCCGGTCGTGATCGACACGTCGGCGACCGGATTCGACACGATCTATTGCAGCGCCGGGCGGCGGGGCCTGGAGATCGAGCTGGCGGCCGACGATCTGGTCCGGCTGCTCGACGCCCGCGTCGCCGACATCGCCGGCTGACCGCCCCGGGGGAGCGGACGGGCCGCTCCCCCGGGCGTGGTGCGGCTGCCACGCAACAGCCGCACCTGGGCCCGGACAGGCCGGGGCATCCTCCTGCCCGGGAGCATCGACGAAATCACAGCCGAATTCGCTGTTCGCAGATCGATTCACATCCGACCGCGATTCCGGCGCGATCGGGAGAAACAAATCCCCGCAGTCCCGCACCGATGTTGCGGCATCCGGGCAGAGCCGGCAACGCGGCGATTTTCGGCAGACGATTCGGCCGCCGGAAATCGTGCCCCCGGTCACAACGATTTCGAGAACCGGCGGCTGGGCCTAGGCCTTGTCGAGTTGGTCGGCCAGGTCGGCCAGGCCGTCGGCGTGCAGGTCGAACCGGTCCGAAGAGGTGGGCGGGTCGCCGACGGGGCGGGCGACATAGGCGGTGCGCAGGCCGAGGGCTTGTGCACCGCGCAGGTCCCAGGCGTGGGCGGCGACCATCAGCAGTCGCTCCGGCGGTCGTCCGGAGACGGTGACGGCCAGCCGGTAGACCGCTGGGTCCGGCTTGTAGGTCCGGGCGTCTTCGGCGGATATGGCCTGGTGCCAGCGCAGCCCGGCGTGGGCGTTGAGTCCCAGCAGCGCCGTCCGGCTCGCGTTGGAGAGTCCGATCAGCGGGAACCGTTCGGCGAGCCGGGCGAGCCCTGCCACGGTGTCGGGCCACGGCGGGAGCCGGCGACCGGACAGGGCCAGCGCCGCTACAGCTGTCGGGTCGTCGACTCCGGCGGCGTCGGCGACGAGCCGGGCGGCTTCCCGGTCGAGGATGTCGCTGGTGAGGTAGGGCCGGGCTCCGTCGAGGATGCGACGCTGCTCGCGTTCGATGTGCTGCTGCCACAGCGACAAGAGCCGCTCGATCCTGGGCTCGTCGAGCGACGGGTCAAGTTCACGAATGCCGGCGCGGATACCGGCGGGTTCGTCGACGAGCGTGCCGAGCACGTCGAACACGACGACATCGATTTCCAGCTCTGACATGGGTGAGGTCTCCTGGGCGAAGCAGGGGCGTGGGCGACGGTCACCACTCCTCGCCCACGTAGCCGGGACAGATCGCATCGGCTACGCATGTAAGGGCTAAAGTGGTTGTTAATCGAACGTAGTGGGAGGTTCGTAGAGGATGCAAGTTGCGTTGGACGAATACGCCTGGGCTGCGGGGGTCGCGACCGAGCTGGTCAACACGACGGCCGAGGTCTGGCGCGGCGACGACCACCTGCCCGACCTGGCCGCCCTCGTCGCGTTCACCGAGCTGCACGGCGACCAGCCCGGAAGGGACGGCGTTCCCGGCGAGCTGTCCGAACTCGCCCGCCGCGGACGCACAGCCGACCTTCATGCGATCCACGCACTTCGGACGACCGTGCGCGACCTGATCGATCACCCCGACCGCGACTACCTCATCGCCGGCGCCACCACGCTCACCTCGCCCGCCCAGGGCGCGACGCTGATCCCCGATCCCGCACACGAGAACCGCACGCGCTGGGCCGCCCCGCTCCGCGACGGTGCAACCGTCGCCGACGCCCTCTCGTTGATCTGCGGCATCGGCATCCTCGGGGTCGTGCACACCCTCGGTGAGCAGCGATTCCGCCCGTGCGGCGCGCCCACCTGCCGGGGAGCGTTCATCGACACCACCCGGCCCGGTCGCCGCCGCTACTGCATGCCCGGCCTGTGCGGCAACCGCATCAACGTCGCCAACCACCGCGCCCGCCAAGCCGCAGCGCGCGATGCGGGTCCCATGAGCGAGTGACCGACAGCCGCCGCGGCTCCGTCCACGATCCGCCGGACAGGCCCTAGTCCATGAGGCGGAGAACCCGGCCGAGCCACTCCTGCGCGGCGCGGAAGACGGCGTCCACGTCGGCCTTCAGCGAGTGGTCGCCGGGCACCAGCACCACCTCGCGGTTGTGCGACGGTTCCGGCTGGCCGAACGCGTCCCGCTCGCCCTGCACCACCAGCACCGGGGCCTCCACCCCGTCGAGCTCGCCCAGCCGCGACTTCTCCGGCTTGCCGGGCGGGTGCACCGGGAACGCCAGGCACAGCACCGCCGAAGCAGCGCCCGCCTCCGCCGTGCGGCAGGCGACGCGCGCCCCCGAGGACCTGCCGCCGAAGATCAGCGGGAGATCCGCGAACCAGCGCTCGCCGAGGTCCTCCACCACGGCGAGCCAGGCCGCGTCCAGCTGCTTGGCCGGAGCGGGCGCCCGGCGGCCGGCCACCCGGTAGGGCTGCTCGACCAGCGCCACGTGCACGCCGGCTTCGGTTGCGGCCCTCGTCACCGCCACCAGGTCGGGCGCGGCGATCCCACCACCGGCGCCGTGCCCGAGCAGCAGCGCGGCGCGGCCCTCTTCGGCGCAGTGCAGCTCGGCCCTGGCCGGGCCGTGCGGCGTCTCGACCTCGACCCTGGTCATGACTCGAACAACGCGGCTTGTTCGGCGGGCGCGGGCACCGGCTCGACCCGTTCCAGCAGGTCCGGATGGTTGTTGCGCATGCTGTTCACCTCGGTGGAGACGGGGTGGATCGCCAGTTCGGCGAGCACCTCCGGTTCGGGTTCCAGCAGGTCCGCGATCTCGGTGCGCTGCGGATCGAGCCAGTCGGCCCAGCGGTGCCTCGGCAGCACCAGTGGCATGCGGTGATGGATGTCGGCGAGCTCGCCGACGGCATCGGTGGTGACGACCGCGCAGGTCACCAGCGGCTGGTCGGTCGAATTCGGCGCCCACCACGCGGAGAACACCGCGGCCATCGCCAGGCTCTCGTCGTCCTCGCGAGTGCACAGGTAGGGCTGTCGCCGCTGGTCACCGGGCCGCCACTCGTACCAGCCGGTGGCCGGCATCAGGCAGCGGCGACGCCGCGCCGAGTCCGCGAAGGCCGGCTTGGTGGTGATCGACTCGGCGCGCGCGTTGATCATCGGCGGGCCGCTGCCGACCTCCTTCGCCCAGGTCGGCACCAAGCCCCAGCGCACCGGGCGGACGCTGCGCTCGGCGCCGCGCTGCACGACGATCGGCACCGTCTTGGTCGGCGTCACGTTGAAGTCCGCGCCGACGGCTCCGGCCGTACGATCCAGCGCCGCGAATTCCTCGGCCAGCGCCGCCGGGTCGTGCTGGACGGCGTACCGACCACACATCAGAACTCACCCCGCGACCGAACCGCTCACTTCACTTCCGGGTCCAAACCTACCGCCTGCGGTTGCGCATCGAGCGACACGCGTTCCAGGAGTTCGGCGCCGTTGTTGCGGACGTTGTTGACCGCGGTCGACACCGGGCGGATCTCCAGGCCGTCGACCAGTTCCCGCGACGGCGCGCCGAGCAGGTCGGCGACGTCCGGCAGGTCCGGGTCGAGCCACTGCTCCCACGCCGTCGCCGGCAGCAACAACGGCATCCGGTCGTGCACCTCGGCCAGCTGCCCGAGCGCGCTGGTGGTGAGCACCGAGCAGGTCACCAGCGGCGGCGCGTCCTCGGCCTGCGGGTCGCGCCAGGTGGCGTAGATGCCGGCCATCGCCAGGCTGGCGCCGTCCGGGGAGGTCATGAAGAACGGCTGCTTGCGGCCGCCCTCGCGCTTCCACTCGTACCAGCCGTCGGCGGGCAGCAGGCAGCGGTAGCGCTTGATCGACGTGCGGAAGGCCGGCTTGGTCGTCACCGTCTCCGACTTGGCGTTGATCATCCGGCTGCCGATGGACTTGTCCTTCGCCCACATCGGCACCAGGCCCCACCGCATCACCCGGATGGAGCGTTCGGTTCGATCGAGCTCGCGATCACCGGCATCGTCTCGGGGATGCCGCTGCACCACGGTGAACACGTTCTTGGTCGGCGCGACGTTGAAATCCGCTCCCGGGGCGGCTCCGCCGGTGGCGTCCAGCGCCGCGAATTCGGCCGCGAGCTTGCCCGGATCCTTCGTGGAGGCGTACCTGCCGCACATGCCTGGTCGGACCTCCATCGCCTCGTAGTGGAACGGTCGACCTCATCCTGTCAGGCCGCATCGCCGCAGGCGAGCGGCATGGCCGGATTGCCCCCACCGCTGAAATCGGGGAGCCGGGTGGGGGATCATTGCCCTATGACCCAGCTCTGGCCTGCTCCGCTCGCCCACGGCGCGGTGCGCGCGACCGTCCCGGTGCCCGGTTCGAAGTCCATCACCAACCGCGCGCTGGTGCTCGCCGCGCTCGCCGACGGCCCGTCGACGCTGCGCGCCCCGCTGCGCAGCCGGGACACCGAGCTCATGGCCGGGGCGCTGCGCGCCCTCGGGGTCGAGGTGCAGGACGGGCCGGACGGCTCCTGGCAGGTCGCGCCGGGCACGCTGCAGGGACCGGCCGAGGTCGACTGCGGCCTCGCCGGCACGGTCATGCGGTTCGTGCCGCCGGTGGCGGCGCTCGCCGCCGGCCGGATCACCTTCGACGGCGACCCGCAGGCTCGCCAGCGGCCGCTGGGCACGGTGCTCGACGCGCTGCGCGAGCTGGGCGCCGACATCAGCGGCAACGCGCTGCCGTTCGACGTGCACGGCACGGGGAAGCTCGCCGGCGGCACGGTCACCATCGACGCGTCCGCGTCGTCGCAGTTCGTCTCCGGGCTGCTGCTTTCCGCGCCGCGGTTCGAGCAGGGCGTCACGGTGCTGCACGAAGGCGAGCCGGTGCCGTCGCTGCCGCACATCGAGATGACCGTGGCGATGCTGCGCGCCGCCGGTGTCGACGTCGACGACCGGGAACCGAACACCTGGCGGGTGGCGCCGGGCGAGATCCGCGCGCTGGATGTCGAGATCGAACCCGACCTGTCCAACGCCACCCCGTTCCTAGCCGCCGCGGCGGTGACCGGCGGCACCGTGACCGTGCCCGGCTGGCCGGCGCAGACCACGCAGGCCGGCGACGCCATCCGCGACATCCTGAGCCAGATGGGCGCACAGGTGCAGCTCACCGCGGCCGGGCTGACCGTCGCCGGCCCCGCCGAGCTCACCCCGATCGACATCGACCTGCACGACGTCGGCGAGCTCACCCCGACCGTCGCCGCGCTGGCCGCGTTCGCCACCGGCCGCTCGCGGCTGCGCGGCATTGCGCACCTGCGCGGCCACGAGACCGACCGGCTCGCCGCGCTGCAGAACGAGCTCAACAAGCTCGGCGGCGCGGTCGAGCAGACCGAGGACGGGCTGCTCGTCGAGCCGCGGCCGCTGACCGGCGGGAACTGGCATTCCTACGCCGACCACAGGATGGCCACGGCCGGCGCGATCCTCGGGCTGAAGGTGCCCGGCGTGATCGTCGAGGACGTCGCGACGACCGCCAAGACGATCCCCGACTTCCCCGGGATGTGGGCGGCGATGCTCGGGGAATCGGCGTGAGCGCGGGGGCGGTCTGATGCGCAAGCGCGGTTGGCGGGATCTGGACGAATCCGATGTGCGGGTGCGCCCCGGGCGCCGGGGCAGCCGGCCGCGCAGCAAGCAGCGCCCCAAGCACGAGGACGCCGCGGCGGCGATGGTCGTCGCGGTCGATCGCGGCCGGTGGACCTGCGCGCTGGACGGGAATCCGGACCGGCTGGTCACCGCCATGCGGGCGCGCGAGCTCGGCCGCACGCCGGTGGTGGTCGGCGACCACGTCGACCTGGTCGGCGACATCTCCGGCAAGCCCGACACGCTGGCCCGGATCGTGCGGGTCGCCGACCGCACCAGCGTGCTGCGCCGCACCGCCGACGACACCGACCCGTACGAGCGGGTCGTGGTCGCCAACGCCGAACAGCTGATCATCGTGGCCGCGCTCGCCGATCCGCCGCCGCGACCCGGCTTCATCGACCGCTGCCTGGTCGCCGCCTACGCGGGCGGGCTGACCCCGGTGCTGTGCCTGACCAAGGCCGACCTCGCCGATCCCGGCGAATGGATCGACACCTACTCCTCCCTCGACATGCCGATCACGATCACCCGCCAGGATTGCGAACCCGAGGAACTGCGCGCGCTGCTCGCGGACCGGGTGTCCGCGCTGGTCGGCCACTCCGGCGTCGGCAAGTCCACATTGGTCAACCGGCTGGTCCCGGCGGCCGACCGGGCGACCGGCGAGGTCAGCGGGGTCGGCAAGGGCCGGCACACCTCGACCTCGGCGGTCGCGCTGCCGCTGCCGGGGCGGGGCTGGGTGGTGGACACCCCGGGCATCCGCTCGTTCGGCCTGGCGCACGTCACCGCGGACGACGTGATCGCCGCGTTCGAAGGCTTCGCCGAAGCGGCCGAGGAATGCCCGTCGAACTGCGGCCACCTCGGCGGTTCCGACGATCCGGACTGCCACCTGGACACCTACGCCTCCGACGGGGGCAGCGTCGAGCAGCTCGCCTCGCTGCGCCGCCTGCTTCGCTCCCGGGCCGGGCTCGACGAGGCCTGATCCCCCGAACGGGACTTGATCGTCCCCTGTGGTGTGACGAGATCGTTGTTAGCGTGGATCTCGGCGTCCGACGCGGAGCGTTTTCCCTTGACCGCGCGGACGATTCGGCCACCGCACGCTGACACGGCCCGAGGAGCTCGCCCGATGCCACGAGCCAGCACCAGGACCGCGGTGTTCTCCGCCGGTCTCACCCTGATCGCCGCGCTAGGCGCCTGCGGCGCCGAACCACCTCCGCGGACCGGGCGGCTGATGGCCGCCCGGCCCGACCCGCGCCCGCGGGCAGATGCCATGTTGTCGCAGGTCATCGGCAAGGTCAGCGAACGCGGGAGCGTGCACAGCAGCGTGCGCGGAAGCCTTGGCGTGGTGGGCGAACTGACCGCCGAGGGCGCCGTCCGCTACCGGGGCCCGAACGCCGATCTCGCCTTCGAAGGCCAGACCCGGACGCCCGGCAACCGATCACCGCAGCGCCTCTCACTGTCCATCATGGATGGTGTCGGCTACCTGAGAACACCGCTGGTGCGGCCCGAACCGGACAAGCCCTGGCTCAAGATCACGCCCGGCGGCACCGACTTCGGCGACAAGCTCCTCGGCCCCGCGCTGGACCAGCTGCACGATGCCGTCGACCCGCGCGCCGCCTTCACCGGCGTCGAGCCCGCCACCCGCATCCAGACCAGCGCGCCCGACACCGTCGACGGCAGGCCCACCACCCGCTACGACCTGCGGATCATCACGTCGCAGGCCGCCGACGTGGCCGGCGATCCGCAGCAGCGCGACCGGTTCCGGCAGGCCGCCGACGCCGGGGAACCGGAACTCGGCTACCAGCTGTGGCTCGACGATTCCGGCCTGCCCGCGCGGTTCGCGGCCAACCAGGAAGTCGCCCAGGCCGGCGAGGTGTCGCTGACCTCGACCTACCGAGACTGGGGCGCACCCGCCGAAATCCCGGTCCCGCCGGCCGCGCAGATCGGCGTTTTCGACGACCTGCCGCCGCAGGCCCAGCAGCCGCCGCGTTGACCGCACTTCGCGCAAAGCACCCGAAAAAGGCATGAAGAACTGTTACTTTCTGGGCATTGCAATCTTCATGCAGAGAGGAATTCCCGTGCGCCGCACCACAGTCGCCCTAACCGCAGCAGCATTGGCGATCACCCTGGGCGCCTGCAGCCAGGGCGGCTCCCCAGCCACTCCGGACAACGCCGGCCAGGAGCAGACCGGGAGCTCCAGCGCCCCGTTCAAGGACATCTCGTCGCTGATCAGCTCGGCGAAGTCCAACATGGACGAGAAGAAGACCGTGACGGTGTCCTTCGAGGGCACCGGCGCCGTCCAGGGCCTCGGCTCCACGAAGTGCCAGCTCGACATCGCGCAGACCGCGATGGCCTGCACCGGAGCGACCGAGATGGTGTTCACCCAGGACGGGATGTACATCAAGAGCCCGGAGCTGGCGCAGATCTCCGGCGACCCGAGCAAGCCGTGGCTGAAGATGGCCGCCAACGACTCGATGGCGCAGCAGCTCGGCCAGCTGGGCAAGATCAACGACTTCGAGGCCATGCTGCCGCCCGGCTCCAACATCACCTCCAGCGCCAAGGAGCAGGTCGACGGCCAGGACGCGACCCGCTACGAGATCGTGACCGACCTCAAGGCGGCCGCCGCCGGCGCCAAGCCCGAGGAGAAGCCGGCGTTCCAGGCGCTGGTCGACGCCGGGGTCACCGAGCTCAAGCAGACCGTGTGGGTGGACGCCGAGGGCCTGCCGCTGAAGGCCAACTCGACCACGCCCGCCCTCACCGTGGCCGGCCAGCAGATCCCCGAGTCGACCATGACGGTGCGCTACAGCGACTGGGGCAAGCCGGTCCAGATCACCGTGCCGCCGGCCGACCAGGTCCAGGAAAAGCGCTGACGCCGCGGTGCGGCCCGAGGCGACTCGCCCCGGGCCGCACCATCCGGTCTCGACGACCGGCTACATCAGTTCCAGCAGGAACGGCACTTCTTGCGGGGCGTACCAGGCGAGTTCGTGGTCTTCGGCCTCGCCCAGGGTGAAGCCCGCGTCCGGATCGCCGAGGTCGGCGGCGTCGATGACCTCCGCCGCGGCGCGCACCGCGTCCTCCGCTTCCGTGGCGTCCACGTGCACCGCCGCGATCTGCTTCCACTGCACCGGCCCGGACACCTTCACCACGGCGTGGTCCAGGTCGGGCCGCAGCGTCACGTCGTCGACGTCGACGGAGATCACCACCCGGCGGAGCTCGACCTTCTCGCCCGCGCCCAGGTCACCACCGATCAACCGCAGCGACGCTCGAGCGGCCTCCCGCATCGCCGCGTACTCCAGCTCCTCCGTGTCACCACTGGCATAGGACTCGCGTAGCGCCGGCGTCAACGCGAACGCCGTCCCACCCAGCGGCTGCAGCTGCTTCTCCTCCACCAGTCGCCGCAACATCGGCACCGTGGCGGGCAGGTAAACCCTCATGCGTCGACCGTCCCGATCATCTCGTCCACTGCTTCTCCGATCATCGCCGCCAACACGTCCACATCGGGCATCGCATCCCGATCCGCGTTCAACCCGAAGTACACGCCGCCGTCGTAGGAGGTAACGCCTACCGACAGCGACTGGTTCTTGGCCAACGGCACCACCGGGAACATCTCCATCATCCTCGCCCCCGCCGCGTACAACGGCACCTGCGGTCCCGGCACGTTGGTCACCAGCACGTTGAACAACCGGTCGGAGAACTGGTTCGCGACCCGCGCCCCCAACGCGTGCAGGGTCGGCGGCGCGAACCCGGACACCTTGACCAGCGCACCGGCCGCCACCGACTGGCCGGACTCCGCGTGCGCGCGCATGGCATGGCTGACCTGGTGCAGCCGGACGATGGGATTCCCTTCCCCCACCGGCAGATCCACCAGATAGGCCGACACCTTGCTGCCGACCGAGCCGACCGGCAGGCTGCCGGTCTCCGGGTACGTCGCGCGCGCCTCGGCGTCGTCGGAGCGCACCGACACCGGCACCATCGCGCGCAGCGTCGTCGACGGCGCCACCACTTCACCGCGGGACAACAACCAGTTCCGCAGCGCGCCGGTCACCACGGCCAGCACCACGTCGTTGACGGTGCTGCCGTGAGCCTGGCGGACGGCGCGGAAATCGTCGAGCTTGGCCCGCGCGACGGCGAACCGGCGCTGGGTCGAGGTCGGTGCGTTCAACGGCCCACTCGGCGCCGGCACCACCGCGGTGCGCAGCGCCGAGGCGACACCGCCGAGCGCCCGCGTGATCTTCTGAACCGTCGCGGTGGCGTCGACCACCGCCGCCCGAACGTTCTCCACCACCTCGCCGGGCCGCTGCACGGCGTCGGTCATCGCCTCGACCACCAGCTCCGCGAGGCTCGGTTCCGGGCGCGGCATCCACAGCTCATCGGCATCCGGAACCTGCCGGTTGCGCTCCACGTCCAGGATCACCTGACCGATGTCGATCGCGCCGATGCCGTCGACCATCGCCTGGTGCGTCTTGGTGATCACCGCCACCCGGTTCTTGGACAGGCCCTCCACCAGGTAGATCTCCCACAGCGGCCGGCTCGGGTCGAGCTTGCGGGACATCAACCGCGCGGCCAGGTCGTGCAGCTGATCGTCGCTGCCCGGCTTGGGCAGCGCCGACCGCCGCACGTGGTACGTGATGTCGAAGTCCTGGTCGTCGACCCACACCGGGCGGACGAGCCCGCCCGGAACCTGCATCACCCGCTGCCGGTAGCGCGGCACCAGCCCCAGTCGGCGGTCGATCAACGCCAGCACCTTGTCGTAGTCGAACCCGGTGCGCGGGCGCCGGAACACCGCGACGCCGCCGACGTGCATCGGCGTCGTGTAGTCCTCCAGGTAGAGGAACGAGGCGTCGACTGCGGAGAGACGATCGGACATGACCGCGATCCTGGCACACGAGCCGCCGGATCCCGAGGGGTTCCAGTCGAGGAGGGCGCGGCGGAGCATGTGACACTTGGAAGCGTGACCAGCGAAGTTTCCCCTAAAGATCGATTCGTCACCGTTTACGGCCGCAAGCCGGTGCTGGAGGCGTTGACGGACTACGACCTGCGCGTGGACAAGGTGATCCTCGCCGAGGGGCTGCGCGGCTCGATCATCGAGGAGATCAAGGACGCCGCCGCCGACCGCGCCGTGCGGGTCCAGCGGGCAAGCGCGCACCGGGTGAAGGTCCTGGCCGGGAACGGCCGGCACGACCAAGGCGTGGTGGCCGACGTGGTGGCGCGGAAGATGCGTCCGCTCTCGGACGCGCTCGCCGATCCCGCGCACGCACCGCGAACCATCCTGCTGCTCGACGGCCTGACGACACCGGCGAACGTCGGCATGATCCTGCGCACCGCGACCGCGGCCGGAGTCGACGGCATCGTGGTGCCGCACCGGGGCGTCGCCAGCCTCGACCCGCTGGTCATCAAGGCCTCGGCCGGAGTGGCGTTCCACGCCCCGGTCCTGCGGACCCGGACCGCCGGCGAGGCGGCGGAACTGCTGACGGAGGCGGGCTACCCGTTGTTCGCGCTGGAGGCCTCCGCCGAGGAGAGCATCTTCGACGCCGACTTCGGATCGCGCGCGGTGTTCGTGCTGGGCAGCGAAACCGCCGGGCTTTCGGAAGACGTGCAGACGCGCATCGCGCAGCCGTTGGCCATTCCGATGGCCGGCGGCGTGGAGTCGCTCAACGTCGCCAGCGCCGCGGCGGTGCTGTGCTTCGAACTCCTTCGCCGCAAGCTGACTTCCTGAGCCGTTGATGGGTGGTGATCGGTCGCTATCGCGGCCGTCCACCACCCACGACGACAGCTCGTCGATAACAAAAAGAAGGGGCTCCCTCTTTCGTTTCCGAAAGAGGGAGCCCCTTTAAATAGTGTGTCGGCGGTGTCTTACTCTCCCACACCCTGTCGAGTGCAGTACCATCAGCGCTGGGGAGCTTAGCTACCGGGTTCGGAATGGGACC
>NZ_JBFAKG010000010.1:87303-160159 GCF_040655595.1 Saccharopolyspora sp. NPDC050389 | reverse complement strand
GACCGGGCGGGACTGCCGCTGGCGGTCGCGGTCTCGGCCGCCAACACCAATGACGCACATGCCCTCAAGCCGCTCGTTCTGGCGATCCCCGCCGTCAAGTCCCGGCGCGGGCCCCGCCGGCGCAAGCCGGACAAGCTCCACGCCGACAAAGCCTACGATCAGACCGCACTCCGAGACTGGATACGCAGACAGGGAATCACCGTACGCATCGCCCGCAAAGGCGTCGAGTCCAGCGAGAAACTCGGCAAACACCGCTGGGTCATCGAACGATGCATCGCCTGGCTGTTCGGCTACCGGCGACTGACCATCCGCTACGAGCGCTATGCCAACCACTTCTGCGCCTTCCTCACCCTCGCCGCCGCCCTCACCTGCTTCAAGAAACTCGCGAAACGAGACACGCTCTAAGCGCCAAACTGGCAGCAGAGATGACCACGTGGAGATGTCGCGCGTCAGACCGTTGTGTCTTTAATACCTGTTTCAGAAGCATTTCCCGAGCCTCGGCGATGACCGAAGAGGCAAGACTCCCGCAATGTTCAGGCAGCACCACGGTCCGCGGGTGCCCACTAATCCGCCGAGGCCGGTAGGAATGCTCGCAGATGCATCGCGTCGATCGCGGCCAGGCCCTGGTGACGAACCCCACGCGGAAGGACAGTGCGTGTTCTGCGCTGATAATGCATGAACTCGGCAGACGGGAGTCCGTCATCCGTCGCTGACGGAGCCAATCCGCTGAGAATCCTGTTCACGTCGCTGGCCCTGCCGGCCCACATCCGGCCGCACGAACCGTTGGCACGAGCGATGCTGAGGCGCGGGCACGACGTGCGGCTGGCGACAGCGGCGTCGATGGAGCGCCTCGTGACCAGGTCGTACGGCATCCCCCACCTTCCGGCCGGGCTCGACTGGACCGCGGACCCGGACATCGAGCGGCGGCTGACGTCGGCCTTGGCCCGGGATGGCAACGAAGCTTTCTGCCAGGTGCTTTACGGCGAGGTCCTGGCCGGACAGTGCGTGCTGCCGATGTTCGAGGACCTGCTGGAACACACGAGGCACTGGGCCCCCGACGTCGTCGTCAACGACTGCGCGGAGTGGGCGGGACCGCTTCTGGCGCTGTCGCTGGGAATCCGGAACCTCTCCGCCGACAACGGCCTGCTGCGCAACGTCTGGGATCACCACGCCGATCACATCCGTCCGAGGCTGACCGAACACCGCTCGGCACTCGGCCTCGGCCCCGAACCCCGGACACCGAGCAGCCTGGACCACGTGGTGCTCACCCCCGCGCCGCGGGAACTCTTCCTCGCAGACCTACCCATTCCGGCAGTCCAGCCCTACCGCCACGAGAACCCCAGGCAAGCCCGCGAAGTGCTCCCGCGCTGGGTACGTGAGCTGCCGCACGACACCCCCTTGGTCTACGTGATGCTCGGGAGTTCCGGAAACTGCGCGCCCGGCATGGCGGCCGGTTTCCACCGGGCGAACCACACCGTTCTCGAAGCCCTGGCGGGTTTCGACGGCGCCGTGATCGTCGCGGTCGGACGCGGCAACGTCTCCCAGTACCTCCCACAGCCTCGCCATATCCGCGTGGTGGAATACGCGCCTCAAACGCTCGTGCTCCGGCGCGCCAACGTGTTCGTCACGCATTGCGGGTTCGGTGGATCACGAGAAGCGATCGAGGCCGAAACCCCGATGGTGATGCTTCCGTGGTTCGCCGACCAGCCGCTCAACGGAAGAGAAATGGCCGCGCGCGGCATGGGCCTTCTGCTCGATCGGTTCACCGCAACCCCTTCACAAGTCCGGGACGCGATTTTCGAGGTTCTCGCCGAACCGCGGTACCGCGCTGCGGTACCCGCGGTACGGCGGAAAATGCTGGCCCTTCCGAAGCTGGAGAAGATCGTCGGCGACGTGATCGAGTCGCGCGCCGAGCCGGTGCCGGCATGATCCCCGGTAGCGGCCCCGAGGGTGCTGCCCGTGGGGCTGACACTTGGTGACCAGCGTGTTCAGCCGTGTTCAGCTACGGATAGTGGCTTCTGGTTCGGTCCGATTGCAGCCTGAATCAAATGAAATCAACCTGATGTGCGAGGCCCTTGGGCTCTTTCGCCAAAGGCACGGGCGACGGACCGTGCACCCTGGGCCTCCTTAAGCAGGGCGAGGGTGAACGGCCCGTGCGCGACCAAGGGGATGTGATCGAAATGGCCAAGTATCTGGTGCGGGCGGCCTACACCGCCGAGGGTGTCAGAGGCCTGCGGAAGGACGGCGGCACGGGCCGGGTGGAGGCGGTGCGAAACGCGATTGCCAAGCTCGGTGGCGAGGTGGAATCGTTCTACTTCGCCTTTGGCGACTACGACACCTACGTCGTCGTCGACCTGCCGGACAACGCCTCGGCGGCAGCGCTCGGCCTAGCGGTCAGCGGCTCCGGCGCGGCGCGCACGGCAACGGTAGTTCTGCTGACGCCCGCCGAGGTGGACGAGGCGGTGTCGAAGGAGTTCGACTACCGAGCGCCGGGCGGGTGACGCTGGAAACGACATGTCGGCCACTTGCGGCCTTTCCGACATCGCGCGGGCGGCCTTCGTTCGCGCGGTCCTCGAACACGTGCTCGTCAGCTGGGGTCACGAGTTTCTGTTGCCCAGTCGAACGTCGGCGTGGGGCGCGTTCGCCGTTGTGGCCACGTTGTGAGCTCGTCGACCAGGTGGTGAAGCGGGCGGCGAATTCGGGGTGGCCGTCTATGTAGAACGTAAGTTCTAGGATGCGCGTCAAGACCAACCGGCGCAGGGCACGACCTCAAATCCCCGACTGGGGAAGACGGCGTCCATGAAGAAGTCGTGCATTGCCGGATCGTCGTCGGCGCAACCGTCCCGCAGCACGGTCACGTTGTAGCCACGGTCCGCCGCGTCGTAGCACGTCGCAGCCACCATTGCGCTGGTCGCGACTCCGGCGACCGCGAGAGTGTCGACGCCGCCAGCGCGGAGGACGAAGTCGAGATCTGTGCCGGCGAACGCGCTGGCGCGGCGTTTCAGCACGACGACGTCCTCGTCGGCAACCGGCAGATCGATCTCGGTTCCGGCCGATCCCTCGTGGAAGGTGTCCCCGGCTTCGTAGAACGTCCTGAACATCGCGTTGCCTGGCGGCAAGTCGGCCCCGTTGCCCCGGACGGCGAAGCGCACGAACACAACGAGAGCACCGGCCGCGCGGGCGCGCGGGAGCAGTTCGGTGAGCGGCGGTAAGACTTGCTTGGCGAACGGGTAGCTGCTCGTGATGCCCCGCTGGACGTCGCCGATGATCAGTGCGGTGGTCACGGCAGGCTCCTGTTCAGCCGCTCCATCCGGCGGTCCGTGGTGAACAGGACAGCCCGCCCGGCGGCCATGGTGATCGCGATGGTCAACAGTGCACAGGTGAAACTACCGGTCGCGATGATCCGGCGAAGTAGGGGTCGCTGAGGTCGCTGACGGAGTTGATCAGTGCGATTCCTAGAACTTTGCCCGGACAATCGTCGTTCGTCATTGTGCGGCGAGAATCGCTCAGCCTGCTGGCTCGCCACCTCAGACCGATCTTCCTGCCTGGCCCAGAGTCAGGCGCCGAACAAGAACTCCAGGGTGCGCGCCCGCGAGGCACGCACGTGGTCGCTGGCCGCGGCGGCGGCCCGGTCCGGGTCGCCCGAGGCGATGGCCTCGCACAGTGCCTCGTGCTCGGCATGGATGAGGTCGAAGTCCTCGATCTTGCGGCGCAGCCAGCCGACCCGCCCAACCAGGGGCTCGAGCACTTCCCCCAGCAGCTCGTTGCCGGTGTGGTGGGCCTGCGTCCCCGTCCGAACCGCCCGGGGACCTGGTCGCGTACCGGTGTCGTCTGAGCCGGGTCAGGTCAGGACGCGCGCGGCGAGGTGGCGGTCTCGCGGACCTCGCGCACGTGGGCCGCGCTGTCGGTGATGTAGCGGACCGTCTCGGTGTACCTGAAGGGCTGTTCGGCGTAGGTGTCCAGATCCGGTACCTCGCCGGAGGCGATGCGATCCTCGTAGTCCCGCACCATCTTGAGGTACGCGGCCAGCTCGGCGACGCCGAGGTCGGGGTGAGCCTGGAGGAAGTCTTCGTCGTAGACCTCCAGGAGCCACTTCTCGGGCGACCGCGGACGGTCCTCATAGGACTCATGGTTCTCCAGGGTCAGGTTCACCTCCGGGTTGGCCTCGGCGGTGATCGGCAGCACCTGGTGGAAGTCGACCACGCCGGTTCCGCACGGCCTCAGCTGGTAGTGCAGGCCGCCCTTCCCATGCGCGACATGAGCGTCCTTGATGTGGGTCTGCCGGACGTACGGCGCCACCCGGCGGGCCGTCCACACCGGGTGTTCCAGTCGATGCAGCGCATTGGCCGTGTCGTAAACGATCCCGATCACGTCGGAGCCGACCGCCTCCACCAGCCGCACCAGCTCGAAGGAGGTGATCTCCTCGTGGGTCTCAAGATTCACGTGGATTCCGAGATCACGCGCGAACGGTGCCAGCCGGCCCAGGAAGCGCTCGATCGCGACGAGCTGCTCCTCCCAGGGTACGTCGGTCCGGAAGCGGTCCCACGTCAGCCTGCCGGCGAACATCGGCTTGACCATCGCCGTCGAACCCCACAGCTCGTGACAGCCGATCGCGGCGCACGCTTCCATCATCCGCCGGAACCCCAGCAACGTGTTCCCGTCTCCCACGGCACGCGGCTTGGGAGCCTCCGGGATCGCGAACGGGTTCACCTTGCCCAGCCCGGTCTCCAGGTACATCCCCATCTCGTCGGCCCGCGCTCGGATGTTCCGCAGCTCGACCAGATCCAGTGCGGCACGCCGTCGGCGTCCACCGGCGGCGCACCGCACCCCGGTGGCAGCCTGACCATCGTCGAGAACACCCAGCAGTGGAAGTCTCTCGACCCGGCGGCCCCGCAGGTGACCCCGATCAAGGGGATGCTGGCCGCGATCTACGACACCCTGTTCACCCTGACCCCGCAGGGCACCGTCGAGCCCGGACTGGCGTCGAATCACGCGGTCGGCCCGGATGGGTTGACCTGGACGATCTCGTTGCGCCCGAACGTCACCTTCTCCGACGGACACCGCTCAACTCGGCCGCGGTGAAGTTCAACCTGCAACGGCAGATCGATCCGGGCCAACACTCCGGCGAGGGCACCTACCTGCCCGGCGACATGACCATCGACTCCGTGGACGACCTCACCGTCGTCCTCCACCTCCAACAGCCGTTCGCGCCGCTTGCGACGAACCTCGCCACCCACGCCGTGGGCATGACCGCCTCGTCGACCGGGTGCAGGAATGGGGATCGCAGTACGGGCTGCATCCGGTCGGGGCCGGTCCCTTCACGCTCCAGTCGCAGGTCGTCAGGCAGACCGCGACGCTGGCGCGGAATCCGCACTACTGGCAGCCCGGCTGGCCCTACCTGGACTCGGCGACCTGGCGAGTGGTGGCCGGCGCCGACTCCGCCCTGGCCACGGTCAGCTCGGGCGGGGCGCAGATCGTGGAAGGCGTCCGTCCGCCTACCCGCAACGGCACATGTTGAAGGTCGCCACCGGTCGGCGCAGGATCGACGGGTACGGGCGGGTGCGGCGCTGCTTGCCGCAGCTGCCGATCCACGATGGACCCCTTGGGTGGCGCGAAGGGACCGTGACATGCCGACCACTCTCCTTGCAGTTGACACGGCCGAGAAGATCCACGAGCCGTGGACCGCTCAGGACACGCAGACTCTCGTCGTGGCCGCGATCGGGATCGCCATCGTCGTGCTGCTGATCGTCAAGGTGAAGATGCACGGCTTCCTCGCACTGACGATCGGATCCCTGTTCGTCGGGATCGGGTCCGGTATCGGTCTGGGCAAGGTCGCCCTCTCGTTCGAGAAAGGCGTCGGCGACGTGCTCGGCAGCGTCGGCGTGCTGATCGTGCTCGGTGCGATGCTCGGCAAGCTGCTCGCCGACTCGGGCGGGGCAGACGAGATCGTGGACAAGATCCTGGCAGGCGGACGCCGCGGGCTGCCGTGGCGGATGGCCCTGATCGCCTTCATCATCGGCATCCCGATGTTCTTCGAGATCGGCCTCGTGCTGCTGATCCCCGTCATCATGCTGACGATCCGCCGGTCCAAGCTGCCCGCGATGTCCCTCGCGATCCCGGCCCTCGCAGGCCTCTCCGTCCTGCACGGCTTCGTCCCCCCGCATCCTGGGCCGCTGGTGGCGATCGGGAACCTGCACGCCAACGTCGGCATCACCCTGGCCATCGGACTGGTCATCGCGGTGCCGACCGTGATCATCGCCGGCCCCCTGTACGCCAAGGTGGCGGCGCGTCTGGTGCCCATCGGTGCACTCGGTGCGGGCGGAAACCTCATCGGTCCAGGTCCGAGCGCGGACGGCACCACATCGGCAGCGGTGTCGGGCGAACGCACGCGTCGCCCGAGCTTCACCTGGACGCTCATCACGATCCTCACCCCGGTGGTGCTGATGCTGGTCCGCGCCGCAGCAGACGTGTGGATGAGCGAAACCGCGTGGATCTACCCGTTCCTGCAATTCATCGGGGAACCGATGGTGGCGTTGCTGATCGCCGTGCTGCTGGCGATGGTTACGTTCGGCACCGGTGTCGGATTCACGCCGGTCACCCTGACGACGAAGCTCAGCGAGAGCCTGATGCCGATCGTCAGCGCGACGATGATCGTCGGTGCCGGCGGTGGCTTCAAGCAGGTGCTCGTGGACGGTGGCGCCGGCACCGCGATCGGGAAGCTCGCCGTCGCGGCGAGCCTGTCCGCGCTGGTGCTGGGCTGGCTCGTGGCCGTGATGGTGCGGCTTGCGACCGGGTCGGCCACGGTGGCAACCGTGACCGCATCGGGAATCGTGGCCCCGTTCGCCGCGGACCTGTCGCCGACGCACCTGGCCCTGGTCGTGCTGGCCATCGGTGCGGGCTCCCTGTTCTTCTCCCACGTCAACGACGCCGGCTTCTGGCTGGTCAAGGAGTACTTCGGCATGACCATAGGCCAGACCATCAAGACCTGGTCGGTGATGGAGACGATCATCTCCGTCACCGGTCTCGCCCTGACGCTGCTGCTGTCGACCTTCCTCTAGCTGCATCGAGCCGGCGGGTGACGGCCGGCTCGAGATCGGCTGGAGTCTCGTTGCAGTGGACAGTGGCCCGGCCGATGGAGAACAGCTCGGCGAGGTCGTTGATGCTTACGAGGACGCGGGCCGTCCATGCTCGGGGTGCCGGGGTGGCGAAAGCTCACCGCGGTTGTGAACCGCCTGATCGATGGTGGCCGCGGACGTGGTGTCGCCGTTGGGTGGTGGCCCAGGTGGCGAGGAGGGTCATGGAGTCGGCGGAGGGGGTGCCGGGTTCAGGCCGGGGTCGGCGGGCAGCGGCATCCGTCGACGGCACCACGTTCGAAGTCAGTCTTGACGACAGCCGAACCGCGCGGGACTTCTTCGCCCAACTGCCACTCACACTGACCCTGACCGACTTTCATCCGACTGAGAAGATCAGCGATCTACCAACCTAGTTGTCGACAGTGGACGCCCCTGCCGGAACCAGCGCCCTGGCAGGCGACTTGGCCTATTGCGCACCGTGGGGCAACCTGACCGTGTCCTACCGCGACTCCGGCTATGCCACCGGATTGGTCGAACTCGGCCACATCGACTCCGGGATCGAGACCGTAGCCGAGCAGCGCGACGACTTCACCGTCACCAACCAAGCCGCCGACTGATCACGCCCATCACGAACACACGCCGTGCGAGTCGGCCCCGAGGTGCGACACACGCGAGCGCCGGGCTCGAGTACGCGTCGCGCGGCATCCGCATCAACGCCGTCTGTCCCGGAACCATTGACACTCCCGACATCTTGAAGCGTGATGTGATCCACGCTACGTAGCCGACGCGTATCCGCCGCGCTTTTCACGGCAATTCACCGAATTCGCCGCCAAACACCGATAACTGCTGTGACCGGTGCGGCGAACGTGGTGGCATTTCTTGGAGATGGGAGAATGCCGGCATGGCAGTTGCAGGTGGAGACGAGCCCGAATCGGCCCGAGTCGTCCGGCACATCCGGGACGAGATCCTCGACGGCATCCGGAAGCCGGGGAGCAAGCTCGTCGAGCGCGACCTGGCCAACGAGCTGGGCGTGAGCAGGGTGCCGGTGCGTGACGCTTTGAAGACGCTCGTGGCTGAAGGCCTCGTCACGCCCAGGCCGCGGACGTGGGCGGTCGTGCGGGAGTTCACGCCCACCGATATCGCCGACTTCAACGAGGTTCGCTCCGCGTTGGAGGTGCTCACGTTCAAGCTCGCCGCGCAGCGCCACACCCGCGAGGGCCTGGCTCGGCTCCGTGCCGCGCTGGACGCCGAGATCGAGGCGGCACGCGTCGACAACGCCATTGCCGCGCGTCGGTCGGCGGCGGATTTCCACGAGATCGTCACCGAGCTGGCCGGAAACCACCTGCTGAACGAGCTGGGGCAGACGCTGCGCAGCCGGATCCGGTGGTTGCTGGCCCAGCACGACGATCTGGTGCGCGTCGCCGAGGAGCATCGGAGGCTGTACGACGCGATCGCTCAGCGGAACGTGGCGCTGGTCGGCGAACTCGTGCTCGACCACATGGAGACCGGGCGGTACCTGCACGGCACCCATGACGCGGCCGCACCGTCGGAATCGCGCTAGGGCGTGGCTCCCATATCGGGTAAGCCACGCGGTGTCCTGTCTCGTCGAAGGCGGCACGGTCTCGCTGAATCTGACGAGATTCAACGACCGGATGCGACCTGGCCCAGCGCGTCACCAACTCATGTCACGCGAGACCTCGACCCGCGCGGCGATGACATCCGGGGTCTCGGTGCACAGCACGCGCCACTATGGTGGACCGATGGCGTCGGTCAAGCAGTTCCAGGTCACCTTCGACTGCGCAGAACCTGAGCGCGTCGCTCGTTTCTGGTGCGAGGTGTTGGGGTACGTCGTACCGCCGCCACCGGAAGGGTTTGCTACCTGGGATGATTTCGATCGCTCGCTGCCGCCTGAGCGTCAGGGTTCGGCGTTCGTCTGCAGTGATCCCTCAGGTGTGGGCCCGCGACTGTACTTCCAGCGCGTTCCCGAAGGCAAGGTCGTCAAGAATCGGCTGCACCTCTGCGTTCGGGCCGGCACCGGGCTCGTGGGTGAAGAGCGCCTCGCCACACTCGAGGCCGAGTGCGCACGACTGGTCCCGCTCGGCGCGGTACGCGTGCGGCTACTGCTTGCCGATGACGACAACGAGTCGTGCATCGTGATGCAGGACATCGAGGGCAACGAGTTCTGCCTCGACTGAGGCGCTACTTCCAGCAGGTTCAGTGGCGTCACGACAACGCTGAGGATCCGGTACTGCTCTGGGCGCACGTCGTCGACGGTTGGGAAGTGCCGTGCGTGGAACCATCCGCTCCTGCGCTACGTCGCAGCAGTTGATCACCGGAATTCGAGTCCGGCGTGACACACCACCAATGCTGCGAGCCGGAGAAACCGATGATGAGTGAGCTGACCGCGTACGAGACGACGTGGCTTGGTGTGCTGGAAGAATTGCGCAGTTGCCCGGGGATCAGGCTGGAAAGCGCCGATCAGGGGCAGCTGGGCGACGCAGACGCCGACCGGGCGTTCGGTGAACTCGCCGACCGGGACGGCATCGTGCTGGACCCGTCGCTGAAGCCGTACCACCTGCGGTTCTCCGGCCTTGCGGCGGTGTGGGACGTTCCCGATCCCAACCCCGACTACGACGAAGACTGCCTCATCGCCGGGGAGTTCTACCTGGACAACATCCACCGGGCGGTCCAGTCGGGTCCGCTGGTGGAGCGCTTGTACGACCCCACGCCCGAGGAGCTGCAGCTGTATTCCGGGTTCCGCTGCTTCGACGGAACCCCGCATGCCGGAGTCGGGCACCTGTCGATGCTGCGGATCCAGCCGGGCGTGGCCAACCCAGAGCTGTGGTTCGACGCGACGACCAAGGGCTACCACCGGATGGACCTCGACTTCCCCGGCTACCTCGAGGCATTGCGCATCACAAAGGGCACCTACGGTTGGCAGTTCCTGTTCACCGACGTCTCGCTGGACGACGATGGTGAGCACGAGGTCTGCGGGCGGTTCGTGGAGATCATGCTCGAGGTCTTCCCGACGTTGTTCCCCGATCACGACTACGCGCCGCTGCGCGCCCGGCTGGCCGAACGCCGCTGCGGTTTCCAGGCCTGACCCCCGGTCGGTGGCCGGATACCGCTCTGGGGGTCAGAGCATGCGTTTGCCGCCGCCGGCGTAGATGGTTTGGCCGGTGAAGTGCTAGCCGGATCGCCCGCGACGCCCGACCGTTCAGGTCGTGGTGATCTGTGCCTACGGGGCCCGGACGCGGCCGGGCCCCCGCGCCGTCCTCGCTAGGCGTAGACGATGCCTTCGGCCACGTCGCCGCGGATCTCGGTGCCGACCTTGCGGGCCAGCAGATCGTCGAGCCGGTCGAGCGGGCCGATCAACGCGCGGCCGCCGGCCCGCGCCACGCGGATCGCGGCGTCGACCTTCGGCTGCATCGAGCCTTCGGCGAACGTGATCGCCGAGATCGCGTCTGCCGAGGCGGTGAGGATGTTGCGCTGTTCGGGCGTTCCCCAGTTCTCACTGACGTAGTCGCCGTCGGTGAGCATGATGAGCGTGTCGGCTTCGAGCTCGGCGGCCAGCGCGGCGCTCGCGAGATCCTTGTCGACCACCGCCTGCATGCCCGTCTGGCGCCCCTTCTGGTCGGCCTTGACGGGTACGCCGCCGCCACCGACGCACACCACGAGGCGGTCGTTCTCCAGGAGCAGCCGGACGGTCGGTGCCTGCATGACGCGAACCGGGTTGGGCGACGGGACGACTCGCCGGAAGGTGGCGCCATCGCGGGCGATCGTCCAGCGGTACTCGGCCGCGGCTTCCGCCGCGTCCTGCGCGGAGTAGGTCGGGCCGATCAGCTTCGTCGGCCGGTCGAAGGCCGGGTCGTCTTCGTCCACGACCGTCGTCGTGAGCACGGCCGCGACCTCGCGTTCGCCGGCGAGGGCGTTCGTGAGCTCCTGCTGGATGACGTACCCGATCATGCCCTGGGTTTCGGCGCCGAGGATGTCCAGCGGGTAGGCGGCGACGTCCTGGTAGGCGAGGTTCTGCAGCGCCAGGAGCCCGACCTGCGGACCGTTCCCGTGCGTGATGACGACCTCGTTCTCGCGCGCTAACCCGGCCAGCGCCTGGCAGGTCGACTTCACGTTGGCCCGCAGCCGGTCGGCCGTCATCGGCTCCCCGCGGCGGGCCAGGGCGTTGCCGCCCAGTGCCACAACAACTCGCATGCCTGTGTCTCCTTCGATGCCTTGAGCTGCGATTCACGCGAACTGTTGTCGCGGATATCGATGGTATACCATTTTCGGCAGGCTTCGCGACGCGGCGACTTCCGAGGAGGCAGGCAGGGGTGATTTCGACAATCACGCTCCGCGCCACTGCGTGCGCGCTTTCGATCGACGCGGAGGCTGTCGATCACCTCGTCGCACATCCCGGGCCGGGTCGCGTGCATTCGGTCTTCAACCGCGTGGTCAACGTGATTTCCGGCGACGGAAGGCTTATTGCGCTGTGCGCGAGCGAGCTGGACGATGCGCCGTGGAGCGTGCGGGCCGATGTTCCACATTGGACGAACTGGCGGCTCTCCACGGGCGATGACGTCCGGCTGTCGTCGGCGGCGATCATGTTCCCGGGGCGCGCTCCGAGGGTTGTCCAGCTTTCCAAAGCGGTCAAATGGTATACAAATCTTGTTCCTGTTGATCTTGGCCTGTTAGAGCTGGGAAGACGTTCGAAGGCGCTCGCATCGTTGCTCGACGTCCAAGGCGTCCGCGGAGGAGCGCGGGCGCACGGCGAGGCGGTCACGGTGTTCGAGGCCGAGATCCGGAACCAGTTGGCGCACGCGTGCACCGCGCTGGTCACCGCCATTCGTCGCCGGGATGCACCGGCCGTGGCCGCCGCTGCGACCAGCCTGCTCGGTCTCGGACCCGGGTTGACCCCGGCCGGAGACGACTTCCTCACCGGCATGGCTCTGCTGGCGGCGCAGCCACGCAGCCGCCTGTCCTGGATCACTCCCGTCATCGGACGGGTCCTCGACGACGACCCGGAGCGGACCACCCTCCTGAGCCGCACCACGCTTCGCGAGGCGCTTCGCGGGCGCGCACGGCAATGCCTGCTCGAACTCCTGCACGTCCTGCTCGCCCCGGACCCGCGCGGCGACGGGCAGCTGGAGGTGCAGCTCCGGATTCATGCGACGCCGGTGCTGGGCATCGGCCACACATCCGGAACCGACATCCTGTCCGGCCTGCTGGCCGGGCTCCGCCTGGAAGAAGAACTGAGAGGTTTCATGTGACTGTCACGGCAGTGATCAAGGAGAACACCTACTTCGACTCGGTGTCGCTGATGTCGATCTCGACGAAGGCGAACCAGATCGACGGGGTGGAGCAGGCCTTCGTGGCGATGGCGACCGAGATGAACAAGGGAGTGCTGAAGAACCTGGACCTGCTCACGCCGGAGCTGGCGGCCGCGGGCAACGGCGACCTCATGATCGTCGCCGTTACCGCCGAGGGAGTGGACACCGACGGCGTGATCGGCCAGATCGAGGACCTGCTCACCCGCAAGGCGCCGGCCGGCGGCCAGGCGGCGATCACCTACCGCACGATCGCCTCGGCGGCCGCCGGTGAGCCGAACGCGAACCTCGCGGTCCTCGCCGTGAACGGCGCGTACGCGGCGCGTGAGGCGCGCAAGGCGCTGGAGAACGACCTGCACGTGCTGATGTTCAGCGACAACGTCAGCGTCGAGGACGAGATCGAGCTGAAGACCCTGGCCCACGAGAAGGGCCTGCTGATGATGGGCCCCGACTGCGGCACGGCCATCATCAACAACGTCGGGCTCTGCTTCGCCAACGCGGTCCGCCCCGGCACGATCGGCATCGTCGCCGCCTCCGGCACGGGTTCGCAGGAGGTGAGCGTGCGCATCCACGCGCTCGGCGGCGGGATCTCGCAGCTCATCGGCACCGGCGGCCGCGACCTGTCCGCCGAGGTCGGCGGCATCATGATGATCGACGGCATCCGCGCCCTCGCCCAGGACCCGCAGACCGAAGCCATCGTGCTGGTGTCCAAGCCCCCGGCGCCCGAGGTGGAGAAGAAGGGCCTCGCGGAGATCGCGACGGCAGGCAAGCCCGTCGTCGTGTACTTCATCGGTGGTTCCGAGCAGGCCGTGACCGCCGCCGGAGGCCACTTCGCGTCGAGCAGCCAGGACGCGGCGCTGCAGGCGGTCCGCCTCTCGGCCGTCCCGGACGCGGTGGTGCCGGAGCTCGACACCGCCCGCGTGGCCGAGGTGCGCGGCAAGCTCGGATCGGACCAGCGCTTCGTGCGCGGCCTGTTCTGCGGCGGCACGCTGTGCGACGAGTCGATGTACGCGCTGCTCGATGACGGCGAAGAGGTCTTCAGCAACATCCAGAAGAACGCGGACTTCGTCCTGCGCGCCGCGGACACCAGCACCGGCCACACGTTCCTGGACTTCGGCGACGACGAGTTCACCAACGGCCGCCCGCACCCGATGATCGACCCGTCGCTGCGGCTGGAGCGCCTGGTCCGGGAGGCCGCGGATCCGACCGTCGCCGCGATCGTCATGGACTTCGTGCTCGGCTTCGGCTCGCACGAGGACCCGGTCGGCGTCACCCTGCCGGCCATCGCCGAGGCCAAGCGGATCGCCGCCGACGCCGGCCGCCACCTGGAGATCGTCGGGTACGTGCTCGGCACCGACATCGACACGCCGTCGCTGGCCGCGCAGGTGGCCGCCCTCGAAGCCGCCGGGGTCACCGTCACCCGCAGCAGCACCGAAACCGGGCAGTTCGCCCGCGCCATCATCCGGAAGGACGCCAACGCATGAGCACTCCCACCACGCAGCTGTTCGGCAGCGATCTCAACGTCGTCAACGTCGGCCTGGCGATGTTCGCCGACGACATCGCGGCGCAGGGCGGCGCCGTCACGACGCTCGACTGGACTCCGCCCGGGAACGGCAAGCCCGAGGTGATCGCCGCTCTCGACGTGCTGGAGCGCCCCGAGATCGCCGCGAAGATCGAGCAGGCGAACGCCGAGGCGGCCGAGCGGGTCATGAACGCCAAGCCGATGCTCGTCGGCTTCGGCCGGGCCATCGACGTCGTTCCCGGGATGACGCCGACCACCATCATCCACGCCGGCCCGCCGATCGAGTTCGAGCGGATGTCCGGCCCGATGAAGGGCGCCGTGATGGGCGCGCTCGTGTTCGAGGGGCTCGCCGCGGACCTGGCGGAGGCGGAGCGGGTCGCCGCATCCGGGCGGATCGACTTCTCGCCGTGCCACGAGCACGACTGCGTCGGCTCGATGGCGGGCGTCACCTCCGCGTCGATGTACATGCACATCGTGCACAACGAGACGCACGGCAACTACTCCTACACCAACCTGTCGGAGCAGATGGCCAAGATCCTCCGGATGGGCGCCAACGACGAGAGCGTCGTCGAGCGCCTGATCTGGATGCGCGACGTGCTCGGCCCGATGCTCAAGGAAGCCATGGAAATCGGCGGGCCGATCGACCTGCGCCTGCTGCTGGCGCAGGCGCTGCACATGGGCGACGAGGCGCACAACCGCAACAACGCCGGAACCCTGCTGCTGTTCCAGGCGCTGGCGCCGTCGCTGCTGCGCACGAGCTTCACCACGGAGCAGAAGTAGGAGGTCTTCGACTTCATCGCCAGCTCCGACTACTTCTCCGGCCCGACCTGGCTGGCGATGGCCAAGGCCGCGATGGACGCCGCGCACGGCATCGAAGGCTCCACAGTGGTCACCACGATGGCGCGCAACGGGGTCGAGTTCGGGCTGCGGGTCAGCGGCCTGCCCGGCAACCACTGGCTCACCGGCCCGGCCCAGAAGGTCGTCGGCCCGATGTTCGCCGGGTACAAGCCCGAAGACGCCGGTCTCGACATCGGCGACTCCGCCATCTCCGAGACCTGCGGCTTCGGCGGCTTCGCGATGGCGGCCGCCCCGGCGATCGTCGCCCTGGTCGGCGGCACCGTCGAGGAGGCCGTCGCCTACACCCGGGACATGGGCCAGATCACCACGGCCGAGAACCCGAACCTGACGATCCCGTCGCTCGGCTTCCAAGGGCTTCCCACCGCGATCGACGTCCGCAAGGTGCTCGACACCGGGATCCTGCCGGTCATCAACACCGCCATCGCGCACAAGGAAGCCGGCATCGGCATGATCGGCGCCGGCATCACCAATCCGCCGGCCGAGGTCTTCGAGAAGGCGATCATCGCCCTCGCCGAGAAGCTCGCCGAACCGTTCTCCCGCACGGAAATCTGAGCCGCGGACATGACAAAGCCATCGGAAACAGCGCAAGACGCCCACGCCGGCGCCGGACTCGAGTCCGAGTTCGAGCACAGCCCGGTTCCGCCGTCCCACCGGAAATCGCTCTTGACGGTTTCGGCCGTTTGGTTCGGATTCCCCATGATCCTCACCAACGCTGTGCCCGGTGGCCTCGTGGTCGCCCTGCTCGGCTTCTGGCGAGGACTGGCCGCGATCGTGGTGGCCAACCTGATCATGTTCGCCTATGTGAGCCTGCTCAGCTACCGAGCCGGGCAGACCGGCAAGAGCTTCTCGCTCCAGGCGACCGAGACCTTCGGAACCGCCGGATACGCGATCGCCTCCGGCTTTCTGTCCACAGTGGTCGTCGGCTGGTTCGCCTTCAACACGGGCGCGACCGGGGCGAGCCTCAACGAGGCGTTCGGCTGGAACGAGACCCTCGTCGCCGGCGCGGCAGGCGTCGTCTTCATCGCCGTCACCTACCTCGGCATCAAGGCGCTCTCCTGGCTCGGGGCGATCGCGGCGCCGCTGTTCATCATCGCGGCCGGGACCGCCATGGTCGTCGCGGCGAACAACGGCGACTTCGGGCAGATCACCGAATTCCGCGGGGCCGGCGGCGGCGCCATGACGTTCGGGGTGGCGGTCACCACGATCATGGCGACCTTCGCCGACTCCGGCACCATGACGGCCGACTTCACCCGGTGGTCGAAGAACGGCCGCCAGGCCGTGTGGGCCACGGCCACGGCGTTCCCCGTGGCGAGCCTCGTCGCGCAGCTCAGCGGCGGCATCCTCGTCGCCGCCGGCGCGATCACCGCAGCCGAAACGGCCGGTGGTGACTTCACGCCCATCCTCACCGGCGTGGGGAGCCCCGTCCTCAACGTTCTCGTCGTCGTGTTCGTGGTGATCAACCTGGGTTCGGTCTGCACCCACTGCCTCTACAACGGGGCGCTGGGCTGGTCGCACCTGGTCGGCTCCAAGATGCGGCTCCTCACGCTGGTCCTCGGCGTGATCGGCGTGATCGTGGCGCTGCTCGGCGCCTGGAACTACTTCGTGAACTGGCTGTCGATCCTCGGCGTTCTGGTGCCGCCGCTCGGAGCGGTGCTCATCGCGGATCAGATCATCCTCCGCAGCCGCCTCGCCGGCCGTGCCGAGACCAGGTTCCGCCCGACCGCGTTCATCGCATGGGCGGCAGGTGCGGTCGTCGCCCTGCTCGTGCATGTGGTCGCGCCGTCGTTCTCGGACGCCGTGGTCGGCCTGCTCGTGGGGCTTGTGGTCTATCTGGCGATAGAACTGCCCCGGAAGCAAGCACGCTCGGAGAGCTGAGAAGAGGGCCCCCGTCGGGGCCCTCTTCTCATCGGTATCTGTCCGTTGTGGAGTGATTCGGGAATCCGATGTGGACTCCCGCGATGCGCGAGCCCACGTGCTCATGCGCACGGCCAGCCCCACCAGCCCCGCGAACGCAACACTCGATGCAGATCGCGCGGAAGTCGCGCTCCGCCGTGCGAGGCGGCTGGTAGACGCACAGGATCGACGGTGGTCCGAATCCACACCGGGAGAGGTGGCGACGATGGCGCCCGAAGCAGAACTTGCGCTGACCGGCGGGAACGTGCTCACCATGACGCGCGACCACCCGCGCGCGAGCGCGCTCGCGGTCGCCGACGGCCGGATCCTCGCGGTCGGCGCGGACGAGGAGATCCGGCGGTGGTGCGGACCGGGCACCGAGGAGGTCCGGCTCGACGGGCGGACCGTGCTGCCGGGCTTCGTCGAGGCGCACGGGCACCCCACCCTCGAAATGGTCATCACCGGACCGGACATCCTGGACATCCGCCCGGTGACCTGCGCGACCGCAGGGGAAGCGCTGTCCCGGTTGCGGGAGGCGATAGCCGCCGCCGAACCCGGCGCCTGGCTGGGGGCGTTCGGCTGGGATCCGCTGCTGCAGGAGGGCCTGCCGAAGATCAGCCGGGAACTCCTCGACGAGCTCTCTCCCGACAACCCGCTTTCGGTGATGCACAACAGCGGGCACAGCGCGTGGGGCAACACCAAGGCGATCGAGCGCGCCGGAATCACCAGGGACACCCCCGATCCGGTCGGTTCCAGGTTCGAACGCGACGACGCGGGCAACCCCACCGGCGCGGCGTTCGAGGCGCCGGCGACCGCGATGGTGCTCGGCGGCGCGATCCGCCCGCCCGACGAGCACAACTTCGGCGTGCTGATGCGCCGCGAGCACGACCGGCTCGCGCAGGTCGGCATCACCACCGTCGCCGACCTCGGGTTCCGCCGGGACGCCCGCGAGCACGTCCAGGCCTTCTACCGCTCCGGCGCGGCGAAGGTGCGGATGCGCGTCTACGAGGTGAGCGTCCCCGAGAAACGCACCGACGTGACCCCGGGCGAAGACGCCGAGGACCTGCTGTTCCAGCAGATCGGGATCAAGATCTGGGCCGACGGGTCCCCCTGGGTCGGCAACATCGCCACCAGCTTCCCCTACCTGGACACGCCGCAAACCCGTTCGATGGGGCTTTCGCCGGGCCACCGCGGCGGCGCCAACTACAGCCGGCAGCAGCTCACCGAGATCGTCGACGCCTACTTCCCGCTGGGCTGGCAGATCGCCTGCCACGTGCACGGCGATGAGGCGGTCGAGATGGTGCTGGACGTGTTCGGCGAGGCGCTCGCTGCCAATCCGGCGCGCACGGACGCGCGTTTGCGGCTGGAGCACTGCGGCGCCATGACACCCGAGCAGTACCGGCGCGCGGCCGGGCTGGGCGTCACCTGCAGCCTGTTCGTCGACCACCTGTACTACTGGGGAGACGTGCTCGTGGACGGGCTGTTCGGGTCGCGCGCCGAGTCGTGGACCTGCGCGGGCGCCGCGATCGAGGCGGGCGTGCCGATCTCGTTCCACAACGATTCCCCGGTCACACCCCCGGAACCGCTGCGCAACGTCCAGGTCGCCGTCACCCGCACCAGCCGCAGCGGTCGCGTCATCGGACCGCAGTACCGGACCACGGTCGAGCAGGCGTTGCGCGCCGAAACCATCGACGCCGCCTGGCAGCTGTTCGCCGAGCGGGACGTGGGCTCGCTGGAGGTCGGCAAGCGCGCCGACCTGGTCGTGCTGGACGCCGACCCGCACGCCGTGCCACCGGGCGAGATCGGCGACATCCCGGTCCACGCGACCTACCTCGACGGTCGCCGCACCTACCGGGCGTGAGCGGGATGTCCTCGCCCGGCAAGGCCGACACCCCCGTTCCGCAGCGGTGGCCGGCGAAGGTGGCCGGCAGCCACCACCGGCGCGCGTACGCGCTGATCGGCGGCGCACCCGCGGCGGTTCGACGCCGTCGGCGTCGTCCTCGCCGCCGTGGCGCTGATCTGCCTCATCGGCGGGTTCACGCTGGCGGGAGAGCTCGGCTGGGGCAGTCCCGTGGTGCTGGGCGGGCTGGTGCTGGCGGTGGCGCTGCTGGCCTCGTTCGCGCTCTGGGAGGCGCGCAGTTCGCAGCCCGGCTTCCCGATCCGGCTGTTCGCGGTCCCCGCGTTCGCCTCGGCCTGCGTGGTGGGGATCGCGTTCAACTTCGCCAACGGCGTGATCGCGACGCAGTTGCCCACCGTGCTGGAGAGCGTGCTGGGCCGCAGCGCGTTCGTCGTCTCGATCGCCTTGACCGTCATGTCGGTGGGAATGCTGTTCGGCACGCTCGCGGCCGGCGAGGCGCAGAAGCGCCTGCACCTGAGCGCTCGCACGATCTTCACCAGCGGACTGCTCACGATCGCGTTCGGGATCATGCTGCTCGGGCTGGTCCGCACGACGACTGGATCGTGGTACTTCGCCGGGTGCGCGTTCATCGTCGGTTTCGGGATCATGTGGGCGCAGAACTCCGAATCGGCGGTGATCATGTCGGCCGCGCCGAAGGAGATGGTCGGCTCGGTCGGTGCGGTCAAACCCGCGGTCGGGCAGCTCGGCATGGGCCTGGGCCTGGGCGTCGTGGTGCCGATCATCGTGGGCGTCCTGCGCTCCTCCGGCGCCACCGGGCGCGAGGCCATCATCGCGGGTTTCACCGAGGTGATGGTCTACATCGCGGGGTTCATCGCGCTCTGCGCCATCGGGGTGTACCTGCTCATGACGCGACAACGAGGGCTGCAGAGCTTCGGCTCCCCGCCGACCGAGGACTGAGCGACGCGTCCTGGGCATCGTCGTTCTACGCCTGGAAGGTCCAGCCGGCGAACGCCGGCAGCACCGCGGCGAGCGATGCTGCCGTGATGATGCCGGCGCCGTCTTTCAGGAACAGGCAGAGCACCGCGAAGCCGGGATCTTCGTCCCGCAACCGTCGTTCGACCTCGTCGAGGACACGCCGTTCGTTCTTGGACGACTTGGGAATCCGCCGCTGCTGCGCCCGGCGTTGGCTACTGCATCGCGGGCGCCCGGTGCGGATCTGGTTGAGCGTCCGGGCTCGGCTCACGTTGCTGTCTGGCGGACTCGTCCTGGCCGGCGGCGTCGGTCTGATCGCGGTTGTGCACGCATTCATGCGGTACGTGCCGGAGTACGACCTCACCCCTGTGGCCGCGCGACCGGGACGAAAACGATCTCCGCACGCTCGGCCCCAAGTTCCTGGAGAGCAGCGAACGCAGCATCGGTCCCGGGGATTGTTGCAGGCATAGCGCTACCAGGAGCAGGAGCGCAGAGCTTGTTGCTGAGCTGACCGTGAATCCTGCGGCCAGTACCGTGACGATGCCCGCGATGGCGATGACCACACCGGCTGCGGCGAATCCGGGCGCGCGACGAGGAGACCCGGTGGTCCCTCGCTCGAACCGGCCCAACCAAACGGCGAGCGGGATGAGGACCAGTGCGATCCCGGCCAGCCACACGCCCCGGGTCAGCCACCACGCGGCGCCGAGCGGCTCCGGCCACGGGACTCCCATCACCAGCAGCATGGCAGCGAGCAGCACCAGGGCGGGCATGTGCCAGAGGTAGATGGTCAGCGAATGCTTGCCGATCGTGTCGACGAGCGTGCGCAGGCCTGGTCGGCTCATGAGGACCGCGAGGCGTGGGGTGATGAGCGACAGCAGGCATATCTGGACAACGCCGAGCAGCACCAGGTTGATGGTCGGTGGGTTGAGGTTGGCCAGCATGTCGGCCGGGTAGGGGCCGGCGGCCGTGTTGGTCAGCAGTAACACGAACGCGCCGAACGCCACACCCAGCAGCTGACCGTTCGACCGGAACCGGAACCGGCCGTCGGCATACCAGAAACCGATCTGCTGGATGGCCAGCCAGACGAACGCGAGATTGCAGAACCCGATCTCCGGCGAAGCGGTGGCGATCGACAGCAGATCGACACCGAGTGCGAACGAGACGAGCAGCGCCAGCGTTGCCCGCGGCGCTCGCTCGTGCTGCCGGCACAGCAGCGGGACCAGTGCCGAAGTCCCCAGGTAGACGCCGATGAACCACATCGGCTGGCTCATCCGGAATCCGACTTGTGCGAGCAGGTCCGGCGAGACCCCGGCCGCGCTCGCCACCGCCAGCGCGCCTGCGATCGCCGCGAAGGCGGCAAGCGTGGGCCGGGCGAGCCGGGTGAGGCGGGTCCGGACGAAATCGGCCGGCGTCGCACCGGCGTCGCGCATTCGGCGCCACTGCGTGATGCCGGCGAATCCGCCGACAACGAAGAACAGGGGCATTACCTGGATGATCCAGGAGATCGGGGTGAACCATCGCTGGTTCTCCAGGGCATTCGTGATCTGAATACCCGACGGGCCGGTCTCGATGCCCGCCATCATGGCGTGCAGGACGACAACGACCACCAGGCAAGCGGATCGGACCAGGTCGAGAACCCGGTCGCGGGATGGTCCCGGACCGGCGGTCGGTGCCGGTGCCGGTGCCGGTGCCGGTGCAAAAGGTGTGCGCGGAGTGGCCACTGTCGCTTCTCCCGTGAAAAAGTCCGGACGAATTCCGGACCGGGAAAGCGTATGAATTCAGCAGCCGTGATCGCGTCCGTCCTGGGAGCGCATTCAAGACCCCTACCGCGGTAGGGGGTCGGGACGACCACTCCATCCCCGGTACTGGAGCCCTTCGCACATCATGTGCCGGTGGCGGAGACCAGACCGCATTCGTAGGCGACGATGACAGCCTGCACCCGGTCCCGGATCTCCAACTTGCCGATGATGCGACTGACGTGGCTTTTCACGGTCTGCTCGGAGATGAACAACGCGCCGGCGATCTCGGTGTTCGAAAGGCCTTGCGCCACAAGGACTAGTACCTCGCGCTCCCGCTCGGTGAGCGCCGACAACCGCGGTGCCGTGGCCTGGCGCGGCGGGGCCGACCGGGCGAAGTGCTCGATCATCCGGCGCGTCACCGTGGGCGCCAGCAGTGCCTCGCCACCGGCAACCACGCGCACTGCCGAAACCAGATCGGCAGGTAGCGCATCCTTGAGCAGGAAGCCGCTGGCCCCCGCCCGGATCGCGTCGTACACGTAGTCGTCGATGTCGAATGTGGTCAGCATCAGCACGCGGGGCACGTGTTCGACGGTCGCGGGCGGGTGCATCAGCTGCCGCGTCGTGTCGATCCCGTTGAGCACCGGCATCCGCACGTCCATCACGACGACGTCCGGGTGGCGGGTGTGGGCGATTTCGATCGCGCGGGCGCCGTTGTCCGCCTCGCCGACCACCTCTATGTCGGGCTGGGCGTCGAGCAGAGCGGCGAACCCGGCCCGCACCATTGCCTGGTCGTCGACGACGATCACCTTGATGGTCACTGGTTTTCCCGCTCCTGTGAATCGTTGCCCAGTTGGTCCAGTGGAAGAACCGCTCGCACTTCGTAGCCACCGTCATCGACATGCCCGAAGTGGACACTTCCGTTGACGACCGCGGCCCGCTCTTGCATGCCGACGAGACCGTGCCCACCGCCCTGCACCGGGTTCACCTCCCGGCCCGGGGCGCCGTTGCGCACGATGATCGTCAGCTCACCGCCGGAGCAGGCGAAACGCACCTCGGTGCGCGCGCCAGGGGCGTGCCGGGTCACGTTGCTCAACGCTTCCTGCACGATGCGAAACGCTGCGACGCCCACGATTTCGCTGCCGGTTCGGTCTTCCAGCAACTCCGTTCCGTGCGCCGAAACGTCCACGCCCGCGCGGCCGGCGCCGTCGATCAGTTCTGGAATGCGGGCCAGGCCGGGCTGCGGAACCAGCTCGCCGCCGGTCTGGCCGTCGCGCAGCACCCCCAGCACACTGCGCATCTCGCGCAACGCCTGCCGCGACGCCGCCGCCATCTCGTCGAACTCCGCGGCGAGCAGTGGATCGAGGCCTGGGTGCCGGTACTGCGCAGTGGTCGCCTGCACGTTGATGAGCGACATGCTGTGCGCGATCACGTCGTGCAGCTCGCGGGCAATCCGCGTCTTCTCCTCGGCTATCACCCGCTTGGCGTGTTCGTCGGCGCTGAGCCTGCGTTCCTGCACCAGCTGCGAGGAGATCTGCCGCCACTGCCGCACCACCAGCGTGGCGCCGAGCGCACCACCGGTGACCGCGCCGAACAGATAGAGGTTTCCCGCCACAGCATTCGCCGGCACGCTTTGCGGTGCGAGTAGGGCAGCTCCGATAGCTGCCGCGACACCACCGAGCCAGCACCGCAGGCCGGCCGACCATGCCTGGTTCACGCCGAGTGCGCTGATCAGCAGCGCTTGGCCGATCAGCGTCGTCACCGAGACCGGCCAGATGGCTGCGGGATCGTCGCTCCGGGCAGCCATCGCGAGCAGGAACACGGCTGAACAGGAGATGGCGGTTGCAACCCGCGGGTAGAAAAGCACGATGCCGATCGATCCGGCTTGGGCGGTGCCGAGCAGGAACGCCAAAGCCAGCGGCATCCCGAATACCGCGGCGTTGAGCGGGATCGCCACGGCTGCCAGCGCCACCGCAAGAGCACCGAGCACGGCCGCGACCCAGACAAAGGGCTTCACCTGGGGTCGCGGCCGCTCGTCCGGATCGCGCCTGCGCTTGGATTTCGCCATCGGGGAAGGTTCAACTCCGCAGGTCGTAGAGTTCTTCGGTGAGGGTACCCGCTGCGGTCGTCATGCCTGATCGTCAATCCCCTCGTGAATGTGGTGGTCGGCGAGGGATGCGGTGTTCTGTGGTGCCGCCGGCCGCCTGCACGGGCCGCCGCCGGCCGCTGGACCGCGTACGGGGACTGCGTAGCGAGCGGTGTTTCCAGCTCGACACGGCGGGCGGAGTTCCGGCGGGATGGGCACCGTGAGTGATGGCATCGGACGCTGTGTGATCAACTGCGTCCGAAGGGGGAATCGGACATGCTTTCGCGGCGTACCTACGCAATGCGGGTATGCGGTGCGGTGCAGCCTCCGGTCGTCTTCGTGCCCGGCATGCCGGATGCGGACGCGATGGCCGGCCACTACAGCAGGTGTTCCGGCGCGGATCTGTCCGATCTGGACTACTACGTGGCGTTCGCGTTGTGGAAGGGTGCCTGCATTTTGCAGGGCGTGTACTCGCGGATCAGGGCGGGTGCGATGGCGGGGCAGGAACAAGACGTGGAGCTGGTCCACCAGTTGGTGCGGGAGCGCGCCGGACTGGCCGTGGCCTTGCTCCGCCGGAACTGATCAGCGGCGGAGCCGGATCGTTCCCGGCTCCGCCCTCGTCCGCGCGAATTCCGCGGATAGCTGCCCTTCCGGTGGCACGTGGCGCAGTTCCCCCGGCGGCGAACCGGTCAGACGTCGTAGGTCGGCACGCGCTCGAGGATCGTCCTGGTGTCCGCCGTGCGGCCGAGCGTGCCGAACACGGCGCCCCAATCTCCATCCAGGCGCGAGGCGCAGAACGCATCCGCCACAGCCGGATCGGAGAACCGGACGAGCAGCGAACCTTGCAGTACCAGGGCCATCCGCTCGACCAGGCGACGAGCGCCGAATTCGAGGTTCTCGGTGTCACCGAGGAGCTCGGTCAGCGAAAGCACAGCGGCATCGAGCCGCGGATCGGAGCCCTGCGCGAGTTTGACCTCGGACAGGAATGCATCCAGGGACTCGGGCGACTTCTTGATCGCGCGCAAGACGTCCAACGCCGCGACGTTGCCGGCTCCCTCCCACACCGACTGCAGCGGCGCCTCGCGGTACAGCCGCGGCATCCCCGAGTCCTCGACGTAGCCGTTCCCGCCGAGGCATTCGAGCGCTTCACCGACGACGTGCTGGGCACGCTTGCACACCCAGTACTTGCTGACCGCCAACCCGAGCCGGCGGAACTCGGCCTCGTCCTCGTTGCCCTCGTTGGCGCGGTCCGTCGCCCCCGCGAGCCTCATCATGACCGTGATCGCCGCCTCGGACTCGAGTGCGAGATCGGACAACACGTTCCCCATCAACGGGGTCTCGACCAGGGGGCTTCCGAAAGCCTTGCGATGCCGTGCGTGGTGCATGGCGCGCACGAGGCCCTTGCGCATGAAGGCAGCGCTCATCAGCAAACAGCCGAGGCGGCTGTAGTTCACCATCTGCATGATCGTGCGGATCCCTCGGCCCTCTTCGCCGATGAGTTCGCCCACGGCCTGGTCGTACTCGACCTCGGCGGATGCATTCGATCGGTTGCCCAGCTTGCTCTTGAGCCGCTGGAAGTGAATGCCGTTGCGCGAACCGTCGGGGAGGATGCGCGGCAGGAGGAAGCAGGACAACCCGCTGGTGGTCTGCGCAACCGCCAGGAACGCATCGCACATGGGAGCGGACGTGAACCACTTGTGGCCCGTGATCCGATACGTTCCATCCGCTGTCGGCGTTGCGGTTGTGGTGTTCGCGCGTAGGTCGGAGCCGCCTTGTTTCTCGGTCATGGACATGCCGAAGACCAGGCTCTGCTTTGTCGACAGCGGGCCTGGTTTCGGATCGTAGAGCGGCGACCCGAGCTGCTTCTCGTATCGCGCGACGATTTCGGGGGAGTCGCGGAGTGCGGGTACCGCGCTGTAACTCATGTTGGTCGGGCACATGTGACCGGCGTCGGTCTGGGCCCAGACGAAGGCTTTCGCGATCCTCGCCGCATGGGCGCCGGGCGTTTGCTGCAGCCATGCCGCGGCGTTGAGCCCTCGTTCGGCTGCCGTGGCCATGAGGGAGTGGTAATGCGGGTGGAACTCGACCTCGTCGAGCCGATTGCCGACCGTGTCGTGGGTGTGCAGGACCGGTGGGCACTCGTTCGCGAGTCGGCCCCACTCCTGGGCCTGCTCGCTTCCCGCCAACTCGCCCAGGGACTGGAGTTCCTCAGCGGCCCAATCGGCACTCTCGCGCTGCAAGCCTTCGACCAACGGGACATCATCGGCGACGTTGTAGTCCACCAGTGCTGGAACCTGGTTGGCGACGTCGTGATTCGTCGGCATTGCGGTCTCCCTCGAAACTCGAATCCGTGCGGACGCGATGCATTGGCAGACTCGTCCCGGTCGTTGATCGAGTCAAAGTCGTTCTTCCAGCCGTTCGCATAGGCCCAGCGAATGGAGTCGTGATCCACGCTGATGTGCCGCTGCGGAAGGCGTTGGCGCCGGGAGAGAAGACCCGCTCGACCGCTCTGCAGGTGTCCGCGTCCCTGAAGGCCTGAAATTGCGGGGATTGCTGTTATCGTCCCGCCATGGACGCCCGGCAGCTGCGCTGCTTTCTCGCCGTTGTCGACCACGGCAGCGTGACTCGGGCAGCCGCGGCTCTCTACGTCTCGCAACCCTCGCTTTCGCAGACCATCCGGAGTCTTGAGCGGGAGCTGGGCACGGAACTGTTCCACCGCGTAGGCCGGGCGCTGCAGCTGTCCGCCGCCGGGCAGGCGTTGCTCGGTCCGGCGCGGCAGGTGCAGCAGTCCGCGCTGGAAGCCTCCGACGCGGTACGCCGGATCCAGCAACTGGAGGAGGGCCGGCTCGACATCGCCGTCACCGAGGACCTCGCCGTCGATCCGCTGGCGGACTTCGTGGCCGCGTTCCGGGCACGTCACGCCGCGGTGTGGGTCAACGTGCTCCACGCCGATGACTCCGAGGCGGCGGCGGAGCGGGTGCGAGTTGCGGAGTGCGAGGTCGCGTTGTGCTCCCTACCCGTCTCCAGATCCGGTCTCACCTCGATAGCGCTGGGCCGGCGTGACCTGCTGCTGGTCCTACCTCCGGACACACCGCTGCGCGAGCGGCAGGTGGTGCCACTGTCGTCGCTGGGAGACATCCCGTTGGTGGCCGGACCGCCCGGTGATGTCGTCCGCGACCTGGTCGAGGCGACTTGCGCGGAGCTGAAGGTCAAGCCGAAGGTGATGGTGGAGGCGGGAGTCCCAGCGGTGCTACCCGACCTGGTGCTCGATGGCGCCGGTGCTGCCTTCCTGCCGCCGGGCGTCGCGAGGTCGGCCGCCAAGGAGGGCGCGGTGGTCCGGCTCACCGAACCGCCGCTGGTCCAGGACTTCGGTTTCGTGTTCCGCAAGTCCACCCTCACCGCGCCGTCGAGAGCGTTCTTGACGCTCGCACAGCGCGCTCAGGTGCACGCGTGGCCCCACGACGGCGACGAGAACAGGTAGTCCTGGCGACGTCGCGCTCCTTGACTTGGACGAGATCGCGGGCAGGTCCTGGCCAGCGTTGTCGAAGCACCGTCATCAGTCGATGGCACGTCGGCGGTTCCGCGCTGGCTTCGTGTTCGGGAGCCGCTCATGGTTGTTTACCGCAACTCATCACGTTTCCCTCTAGATCCCTTCGGATTCCCGGGCTTGGTCGAAGGGGAGTGGACCTCGTTTGCTGTGGGTCACAGCAAATACCGGGACGCCCGGAATCCGACCACTTTTCCCGGATGCACGCAGGGCTCGAGGAGTGGAAATGGCGCACAGAAGAAATATCGGGACGACTCCTGTCGTGGAGGGCGTGGACCCGGAGGTGAGCGAGCCGCGCTACCAACCGCGTCGAGCGTGGACGATCACCGCGCTGCTGTTCGTGTTCTTCCTGATCAACTGGGGTGACAAGGCGGTGCTCGGCCTCACCGCCGCCCCGATGATGCGGGAGATGGGCCTCAGCCCGGCCCAGTACGGGCTGGCGGCGAGCGCTATCTACTTCCTGTTCAGCATCTCCGGCGCATTCGGCGGTTTCCTCGCGAACCGGGTCAAGGCCAAGTGGCTGATGGCCGGCATGGCGGTGATCTGGTCGTTGACGCAGCTCCCCATGCTGTTCAGCACGGGTTTCGCAGTGCTGATCGCGTGCCGTGTCGTGCTCGGTGCTGCGGAGGGGCCCGCGGCGCCGGTCGCGTTGCACGGGCTGATGAAGTGGTTCCCCGACACGAAGCGCAACATGCCGAACTCGGTGTTTCTGGTGGGCGCTTCGCTCGGTGTCGTCGTCGCTGCTCCAGGGCTGGCGTGGGTCACCGCGACCTTCGGCTGGCGGTGGGCCTTCGGGGCGATGGGCATCATCGGGCTGGTATGGGTCGTGGTCTGGTGGCTCTTCGGGGCGGAGGGGCCGTTCACCGGGGCTCAGCCGTCGAGGCGCGACCAGGAGGGCGCTGCGGTCGAGGACGGGTTCCGGGTGCCGTACCGCCGGGTCTTCACCAGCGGGACCTGGTTGGGCGCCACCATCGGCACCTTCGCGGTGTACTGGGGGATTGCGGTCACCGTGACCTGGCTCCCGGTCTATCTGGAAGAAGGACTCGGGTACGGCACGTTGGCGGCGGGCAACGTGGTCGCGCTGACCGCACTGATCGGGGCCGGTGCGCTCTTCGGTCAAGGGCTGCTTGCGCACGTGCTGATGGCGCGAGGGGGCTCCAGCCGGTGGGCACGCGGGGGCGTGGGCGGCGGTGCCGCGATTCTCGCGGCGCTCACGCTGCTGGTGGGCCTCCAGATCGGGGGTGTCTGGCACCTCGTGCTCGTGGCGGTCGGTCTGCAGCTGGGGGTCGCCATCACCGCCGCGACTCCGCCGGCCATCGGCGAGATCGTCCCGGTGGCACAGCGCGGCGGTGCACTCGGCATGCACGTGGCGTTGCAGACCAGCGCCGGAATCCTCGCCCCCTACGTCACCGGTCGCATCGTCTCCGCCGCTGCGGATCCCGTGACCGGTTTCCACACCGCCTTCGCGGTCGCCGCGGGGATCATGCTGGTGGGTGGCGCGGTCGCCGCCATCTTCATGAGACCGCAGCGGGACGCCGCCCGGCTGGGCGTCCAGCCTCCGACCGCCCTGCCCGCACAGCGGAATGCATAAGCACGACCGATACGGCTCTTCGGCATCTCGCTGTTGTTCGGTCCACTGCTCGCGTCGTTCACTGGAAGTGCTTAGGCACACCCGATGTCCCGCTCTCCGGTCAGCGCAGTCACCGGGAGACGGGCAGGAGCCATTGGAGATCAACCTGCTGTTGTCCGGCGGTTCTCGATCGAATCCTCGGCCTGATTCTCGATCGAATCCTCGGCCTGAAGGTGGATCGAGAGCCGAGGCCCGGAGTTGTGTCGCAACTCCGCGGAACTCGAGTCCAGCATCGACCAAGAAAGCCGCAGGAGTGTCATGTCTGTTGAGCATGTCGACGTGGTGATCGTCGGGGCCGGCTTGTCCGGCGTGGGTGCTGCCTGTCATCTGCAGAAGCACTGCCCGGCGATGACGTTCACGGTTCTGGAAGGACGGGACGCGATCGGCGGCACCTGGGACCTGTTCCGCTATCCGGGCATTCGTTCGGACTCGGACATGTCCACCCTCGGCTACTCCTTCCGGCCGTGGGACAGGTCGAAGTCCATCGCCGGTGGATCAGAGATCCGCTCGTACGTGGCGGATACCGCTTCCGAGCACGGAGTGGACCGGCACATCCGCTTCGGGCATCGGGTGATCGAGGCCGACTGGTCGAGCGACGACGCGCGGTGGACGGTTCGAGCGCGTCGGGTCACCGACGGCGAGGAGGTCGAGGTCAGCTGCTCCTTCTTGTTCACATGCTCCGGGTACTACGACTACGAGCAGGGATACACGCCGGACTTCCGCGGCATCGACCGGTTCTCCGGACAGGTGGTGCACCCGCAGCTGTGGCCCGAAGACCTCGACTACGTGGGCAACCGAGTCGTGGTGATCGGTAGCGGCGCGACTGCGGTCACGCTGGTTCCAGCGATGGCTGAAACAGCGAGCCACGTGACGATGCTGCAGCGCTCACCGACGTACCTGGTCACCCGTCCGGAGACGGATCCTTTCGCAGCTCGGGTGCGCCGGACAGCGCCCGCATCGCTGGCGGACCCGATCGTGCGGTGGAAGAGCATCGCGACGAACTCCTACAACTACCAGAAGGCGCGACGGGCGCCCGAGCGGATGAAGGCGCTGTTGCGCAAGGGCGTGGAGATGCAGCTCCCCGGCGGATACGACATCGACACCCACTTCACCCCCCGTTACGACCCGTGGGATCAACGGCTGTGCCTCGTGCCGGACGGAGACTTCTTCGCCGCCGTTCGCGAAGAACGAGCATCCGTCGTCACCGATCACATCCACGCCTTCGCTGAAGCAGGAATCGAGTTGCGCTCCGGTGAGTTCCTCGAAGCCGACGTGATCGTCACCGCGACGGGGCTGAACATGCTTGCTGTCGGCGGCATGCACCTGACGGTCGACGGCGTCGAGGTCAACATTCCGGAGGCGGTGGCGTACAAGGGGATGATGCTTTCCGGGGTGCCGAACTTCGCCTTCACCATCGGATACATCAACTCGTCCTGGACGCTGCGCGCCGAGCTCGTGGCGCGCTACGTCTGCCACCTGCTCAACCACATGCGCCGCCGGGGACTGCGGACCTGCATCCCGTTACGACCGAAAGCGTCGGGCCGGTCCCCGCTCTTCGACCTCACGTCGGGCTACGCCCGGCGCGGCACCGCCGTGATGCCGAAACAAGGCAGTGCCGCACCGTGGCGCATGCACCACAACTTCCTGCGTGAGTGGCTGTTCACACTGCGCCGAACAGGGTCGCGCAAGACCGGAATGCGGTTCTCCTGAGCAGTTGAGCACGGCGGACTTCGCGGCCGGGCGAGCTGTGCCGACCTCGACGGAGCAGCAGTCCGGTAGTGATCCCGCGCTCAGCGAGCCCGATCCACCAGGCATTCCGAGGCGAGGGCGAGGAAGATCCGGGCCGCGGGAGAGAGCGGTGCGGGCCTTCTGACCGCGCAGTTCGTCAGCGCGATAGGAGGGTCCAGATGCCTGATCAGCGCACCGTGCTCCCGCGCCCGCACGGCTTGTTCCCGCGTGGTGAAAGCCATGCCGATGCCGCGAAGGACCAACGATGTCTGGGTGTTGCGGTGCGCAGTCACCACCGCGAGCCGCGTTTGCACCCGTGCATTCCGCAGAGCGGTTTCGACGACGGATCGCGCGTAGGCACCGCCGGGAATCGCCGTGGTCGGAATGTCGGGGATCTGCTCGATCGGCAGCGGATCCGGTAGATCCGGGTCCGCGTCTGGTGGGAGCACGAGCATCAGCGGCGTCGGCGGGAAGGTAGTCATCTCCAAGCCCTGGTGCTGGTGCGGATCTTCGTCCGCGAGCGGCGGGGTGAAACCGAGCTCGCTGTGCCCCTGGCGAACCTGGTGCAGGAGCTCGGACTCCATCGACGGGCTCTCCAGGCGGACGAAGACCTCCGGGTGGCGCCGCCGGAAGGACCCGACTGCGGGGAGGATGAACTCCAGCGGTCCACCCATGGCCGCGATGTCCAGCTGCCCACCGCGAATGCCGGCGACCTCGGCAACCGAGGCGCGCGCGGTGGCGAGGTCTCGCAGCAACTGGCGTGCCGGTTTCACGAGCGCTTCGCCGGCCGACGTGAGCACCAGTCCGCGGCCGACCCGGTGGAACAGCGGAGCCTTCAGCTCGCGCTCAAGGGTCCTGATCGTCTGCGACAGCGAGGGCTGCGCAATGTGGAGCGCTGCGGCGGCGTGCACCAGCCCACCGTGCTCCACCACGGCCAGGAACTGCTCCGCTTGCCTGAACTCCACTCACCCTCCAGAAGGCCAAGGTGGCCCCATTGTGCGGTATGTGGCGCCTCACTGGCACCATCGGCCGCACGTGGGCCTGCGGTGAGAAGCGCCTACCGCTCGCAGTCGGGAAAGTCTTGGACTGCTTGCTCTCCGATGGCTTCAATCGGAGGGGGCCCGGTGTCGTGCTCGAAGTGGAACCGCTGCTTTCGACGGCTACCGGCAGCCCGGCAAGGGACGTGATGTGCTCGGCTTCGAGGAGTTCCTCGAGACCACGGGAGGATGGCGGCGGACCGTGATGTCCTGGGCCGCGTCGTACTACGGCTGACTACCACGGTGAGCTGCACCAGGTTGTCCTGCGGTTCCTGAGGTTTCGCTGATTTGCGTCTCTTGTGGACCTGCCTGGGCACAGGTTCGATTTCGGTGACGACGGAGCCGGAATGACGGTTCGACTCAGTGCACGAATGGACGGTTCGGCATCACCGTGCGCACAACCGGTCCAATGCCGACTGGCTCTCATCGTCCGCGGCGCGGTAGATCACCAACCGCTGGTCCAGATCTTCAAGTGGCATGAGCACTTCGAAATGCACTGCGATCGCACCGACGGCAGGATGCCGCATCACCTTGCGCCCGCGGCCGTTGACCTTGACGTCTCGCTCCGCCCACAATCGCGCGAATTCCTCGTCACGATTGGTGAATTCGGCGATGAGGTCGGTCAACGCCTGATCCTCCGGATGCGCGGCCCACGCAGCGCGCAGGTGGGCGATCCCCTCCCGCACGACGCGTTCGCGGTCGGCATAGAACTCACGCATCTCCGGATGCATCAGGCACAGCCACATCATATTGCGCTGCTGCGGCGGCAGGGTGTCGAAATCCAGTAGCAGCCGCGCCATTTCGCCGTTCCAGGCCAGGATGTCGTAGCGGTGGTTCATCAGCATGGCCGGCAGCGGCGACAGGTCGGCGACCAGCCGGGCCAGCGGCGGCGCTGCAGTGGTGGCGGGCTTGTCGGCGTTGCGGGGGCGCTGCTGGGCCAGGTCGAAGAGATAGGCGCGTTCGTCGGGGGCCAGGCGCAGCGCCTGGGCCAGCGCCTCCACCACGTCCGCTGAGGGCCGCAGCCCGCGGCCCTGTTCCAGCCGCACGATGTAGTCGATGCTGACCCCGGCCAGTTCGGCGACCTCTTCGCGGCGCAATCCCGGAGTCCGCCGGGCCTGCCGACGCGACGGCAGACCGAAATCGTGCGGGTCCAGGCGTTCGCGCCTGGACCGCAGGAACGCGGCCAGCTCCTGTGTCGTGTCCACGGTGCGGGTCATCATGTTCGATCCTACCGCCAGGGTAGGACTGGCGTTCCCAGGAAATTCTTTCCCTTATCCCCGGCTCGCGGTGGGCACAGACTCGTTTTCGACAACGGATCACAAGCACAGGAGGACGAGATGTCGCTCACCCTCGACACCTACCGGCTGCTGGGCCGCTCCGGGCTGCGGGTCTCACCGCTGGCGCTGGGCGCGGCGACCTTCGGCACCGAGTGGGGCTGGGGCGCCGAGCAGGACGAGGCGCGCGAGCTGTTCGACCTCTACGTCGAGCGCGGCGGCAACTTCATCGACACCGCCAGCACCTACACCAATGGCAGCTCCGAGCGCCTGCTGGGCGAATTCACCCGCGACAACCGCGAAAGCCTGGTGCTGGCAACGAAATACTCGACGCTGCGCCGGCCCGGTGATCCGAATTCCGGGGGCAATCATCGCAAGACCTTGTTCGCCTCGGTGGAAACCAGTCTGCGACAGCTGAATACGGACTACATCGATCTGCTCTACCTGCACCTGTGGGATTTCACGACGCCGGTCGAGGAGATCCTGCGCGGCATGGACGATCTGGTCCGGCAGGGCAAGGTCTTGTACGTGGCGATCTCCAACGTCCCGGCCTGGCAGGTGTCGCGCATGCAGGCGATCGCCGACCTGCGCGGCTGGTCGCCGCTGGTCGCGCTGCAGATCGAACACAACCTGATCGAACGTACCGGGGAACGTGACCTGATCCCCATGGCACGCGAGATGGGGTTGGGGGTGACCTCGTGGTCGCCGCTGGCCGGCGGGGTGCTCACCGGCAAGTACAGCCGCGACGACCTGACCGCGGCGAACGCCGCATTCGACGACGGCACCCGCAAGAGCGTCACCATCGCCAACGGCGTGCTCACCGAACGCAACCTCGCCATCGTGGACGTCGTGAAGGAGGTCGCCACGGAGCTGGGCCGCACACCCGCCCAGGTCGGGCTGGCCTGGACCCTGCAGAACCCGGGCGTGACGGCACCGATCATCGGCGCGCGCACCCCCGCGCAGCTGGAGGACAACCTGGGTGCCCTGGAGGTCGACTTCACCGCCTCCCAACTGGCCCGCCTCGACGAGGCCAGCGCGATCGAGCTGGGCTTCCCGCACGACATGCTCGCCCGCGACACGACCCGCGCGTTGACCCGCGGCGACCTGAAGATCGAACCCCGCCGCTGATACCCGATCGAACCCCGAGGGCGGCACTACCGCCGCCCTCGGGCGATCATCGGCACACCTCTGCCGTGGATTCGGGTCGTGATTCGCCTGGCGAATCCGTTCCGGTTCTGCGCCGGTTCCGAATCTTTGTGGGTGGGGCGGTGATCCGACAGGTCGGCGCGTTGCTCGTGGGCGCTTTGTCGGGCCCGTGGTTGTTAGCGGAAGCCGGTGATGATGGTGCTGTCGAAGCTTTCTCTGGTGGCCTGTGCGACGACGAGGCTGCCTGGTGCCGCCATCGTGCCCATGACTCCTTCGTGCTCCTTCGCGCTCAGTCACAAAGCTGATCGCCATGCCGCCGGCAGAACTGACGGGGATCGACGGCCTGGCATGCACGGGATCCTTTGTGCACGTGCCATCCCGCGGCGCCAGCTGGTGCTCCGTTTTCAACGACAGGGCCCGTAGAACCGATGTCGACGAACTCGATCGCCGCCGTCGACTCGCCCCTTCGCATCCAGCAAGCCCTTCCTCATCGCGGGAACCCTGCCGACCGTGGTCACCGATGGCGGCGCCATCGTCCTGTCGCTGGTGATGATCGCCGTGGTGGTGCGGTTCCGCGCCCCGTGGGCGCAACGCCGCGCCGCTGCCCCTAGGCACGTCGTCGTATCGTCGAACCCGTGATCCGCACCGAGCCCGCGCCACGCTCCCCGCTGCACTTGGTGGCGCGGCGCGCGGCGTTCGGCCTGCTGCTGGCGGTCTTCTGCGTCGCGGCGACCTTGAGCGTGCCCGCGGCGAACCCGGTGCGGGTCCTGGACACCCTCGGATTCGGGCTCCTCGTTGCGCCGGCCGTCGCCACCGGATGGGCGTCCGCCGCGCCGCGGCCGGTGCTCGTCGCGACCTCGCTGGCGGCCGTGACGTTCTACGCCTGCGGCTACAGCAGCATCTTCGCTCCCGCCTTGGTGACCGTCGCCGCCTTCACCGCGGTGCTGCTGGGCCGCGCCTCGTACTCGATCATCACCGCGGCCGCGACCTGCCTCGGCACCTTCGCGGCCGGACTCGGCCACGGCCTCACCCCCGCCCAGGCGGCCGTCGGTCCACTGTGGATCGCCAGCTGGATGCTGGCCTCCGCGGGGGCGGCCGAGGTGCTGCGCCAACGCCGCCAACTGCTGGAACACGAGCGCGAGCGCGCCGAGCACGCGGCCCGCCGCGCGGCGGAGCAGGAGCGCCTGCGCATCGCTCGCGAGCTGCACGACTCGCTCACCCACAGCATCTCGGTCATCAACGTGCAGGCGTCGGTGGCCGCCCACCTGATCGACCGCGAACCGGAACGGTTTCGCCCGGCCCTGGACACCATCCGCACCGCCAGCGCCGACGCGCTGCGCGAACTCCGCTCCACAGTGGAGGTTCTGCGCCGGATCGACGACGGCGCGGATCCGGCGGACGAACCCGAGCCGGGCCTGGTCCGCCTGCCGCAACTGGTCGACCGCTCCCAGGCCGCCGGACTGGACGTCGAGGTGGCCGCCGAACCCGGCAACCTGCCGCCAGCGGTGGACCGCGCCGCGTACCGCATCGTCCAGGAAGCACTCACCAACGCCGTCCGCCACGCCCCCGGAGCCCGCGTGCACCTCGCGATCGCCCGGCAGCCGCACTCCGTGCGAATCACGGTCGCCAACGGCCCCGCGCGGGCTGCACCCGCCGCCGGGCCCGGCGGCGGCACCGGCCTGATCGGCATGCGCGAGCGCATCGACGCCCTCGGCGGCGACTTGCGCGCGGGCCCCGACCAAGGCGGGTTCCGCGTCCAGGCCGACATCCCCCTGCTCGACCTCGCAACCCAGGAGCCCCCGGCATGACGATCCGCGTCCTGCTCGTCGACGACCAGCAGCTGATCCGAGCCGGCTTCGCCGCACTGCTCAACTCCGAGTCCGGCATCGAGGTCGTCGGCGAGGCGGGCGACGGCGCCGAAGCCGTCGAGCTGGCCGTCCGGCTGTCCCCCGACGTCGTCCTGATGGACGTCCAGATGCCCGGCACCAACGGCATCGAGGCCACCCGTCGCATCGCCACCGAACCCGCTCTCGGCGGCGTGCGCGTCGTCATCCTCACCAACTACGCCCTCGACGCCTACGTCTTCGAAGCCCTGCGCGCCGGGGCGTGCGGCTTCTTGCTCAAGGACACCGAGCCGACCGAACTGCTTCGGTCCGTGCGGGTGGCCGTCGACGGCCAGGCGTTGCTCTCCCCGCAGATCACCCGACGCCTCATCGCCGAATACGTCTCCCGACCGCCCACGCCGGTCGCCACGCCCGCCCTGGACGGCCTCACCCCGCGAGAGCGCGAAGTCCTCGCCCTCGTCGGCGCGGGACTGGCCAACGAGGAGATCGCCGAACGCCTGGTGATCTCCCACACGGCCGCGAAGACCCACGTCAGTCGCGCCATGACCAAGCTGGGCGCGCGCGACCGCGCCCAGCTCGTCGTGATCGCCTACGAGAACGGCCTCGTGTCACCCCGAACCCGCAACCCCTGAATCGGCCGCCGCCCAGTGGTGGGGGTTTCCTGGTAGCACCGCCTTGGCAGCGGAGCCGGCGTGGACCACCGAGTGGCGTTGTGGCCTGCAAACCGGACAGCGCCGTCAATGCTCGCTCGGCCAGGGCCACGGTGAACTGTGCGGAGCACGCCACTTTTCGCAGAACGAAGAGCGCCGTCGTGCGGCGCCCGGCGTGCGCTTTCTGCGAAGGTGATCGGATGCGTTGGCTCTATGCCGTAGTTCACCCGGAAGCGACACATCACGTCGACGGTCGTGTTGGAGGTTGGTTCGATAGCGAACTCACCGACCTCGGAAGGATCCACGCCGACGCGATCGCGACCCGGCTGAGAGAGCTTGTTCCTGGGGGCGCCCGATCCGAACTCCACAGCTCGGACTTGCGGCGAGCCGTCCAGACGGCGAAGCCGATCGAGGTCGCGCTCGAATCGGAAGCGGTTCTCATGGCTGATCTTCGCGAGAAGTCGTATGGCGTGGCGGGTGGCAGGCGTCAGGAATGGTTCCGGGAGCGGTTCGTCCCGCCACCTGGAGAGGGTGAGCGGTTGAACCACGACGAGGGCATCGAGGGAGCGGAAACGAAGCTCGAATGGATCGAGCGTGTGTACCGCGCCGTTGCCTACCTCCGCACCCGCTCCTGCGACCACCAGATCGTTGTGACACACGGTGGATCGTTGAGTTGGGTCGTGGCGGCATGGCTCGGCATCCCAGTCAGCGCGTGTGCGTACGCCTCCTTCCGGTCGAGCAGTGGAGGGATCACGGTTCTGCAGGAAGATGACTACTTCCACAACCGAACGCTGCACACGCTGAACGACGTCAGCCACCTCACGTCAATGCCCACTGGGGATGGCGCATGATGGGCCGTGACACGAAATAGCCGGTCGACGTACGTGCACGCGACGCTGCGCACGTCGCAGGAGGGCGACCTGTCGCCGAGGTCTCCGGCTCCGGAGACCTCGGCTCCCGAGGGTCAGGCCGTCGCTGCTGCCGCCGCCCGGCCCGCCTGCCGGCCGGAGAACAGGCAGCCGCCGAGGAAAGTTCCCTCCAGCGCGCGGTAGCCGTGGACCCCGCCACCGCCGAAGCCCGCTACCTCGCCCGCGGCGTACAGCCCGGGGATGGGGACGGCTCGCGCGTCCAGGACCCGGCCGGACAGGTCGGTCTGGAGCCCGCCGAGCGTCTTGCGTGTCAGGATGTTCATCCTGATGGCGATCAGCGGGCCGGCGGCCGGGTCCAGGATCTTGTGCAGGGGAGTGGTGCGCGCGAGGAGATCGCCGGAGTAGGCCAGCGAGTTGCGGATCCCCATGATCTGGTCGTCCTTGGTGAAGTTGTTGTCGATCTGGCGGTCCCGGCGGACGATCTGGCGCTCCAGGTCGCCGGGGTCCACGAGGTCCGCACCGGCCAGCCGGTTCATCCCGGCCACCAGTTCCGGCAGGGTTCGCGCGACGACGAAGTCCTCGCCCCGGTCCAGGAACGCCTTGACCGGCGGCGGAGTCGAGTGCAGCAGCCTGCTCGCCAGGTAGCCCGCCAGGTCCTTCCTGGTCAGTTCCGGGTTCTGCTCGGAACCGGAGAGGACGAACTCCTTGTTGATGATCCGCTGGTTCAGCACGAACCAGGAGTAGTCGTAGCCGGTGTCCTTGATCAGCTTGAGCGTTCCGAGGGTGTCGTAGCTCGGGATGCCGGGATTCGGGAACCGGCGGCCGCGCGCGTCGAACCACAGCGAGGACGGCGCGGCGAGCACCCGGATGCCGTGGTCGGGCCAGATCGGGCTGTGGTTGGCCAGTCCCTCCGTGTAGTGCCACATCCGGTCGCGGTTGACCAGCCGGGCACCGGCCCGCTCGCTGATGGCCAGCATCCGGCCGTCCACGTGGGCCGGAACCCCGGTCACCATCCGCTTCGGCGGTGCGCCCAGCCAGTCCGGCCAGTTCTGCCGGACGAGGTCCTGGTTGCCGCCGATCCCGCCGGAGGTGACGATCACCACCGGTGCGTGCAGCTCGAAATCGCCGACCCTGGTGCGTGAACTCGGTGTGCCGCGCGGTGCGTCGCTGGGCTCCAAGACACCGCCCCGCACTCCGTCGACGGCGCCGTTGGTGACCGTGAGCTCGTCCACCTGGTGGCGGAACCGGAAGGAGACCAGGCCCCGCGCGGCGGCCTCGCGCACCTTTTTCTCGAACGGCTCCATGACGCCCGGACCGGTGCCGAGCGTGAGGTGGAAACGGGGGACCGAATTGCCCGGCCCGTCCGCGAGTTGGCCGCCCCGCTCGGCCCAGCCGACGATGGGCACCCACCGCACACCCATTCCGTGCAGCCAGGCCCGCTTCTCCGTCGCGGCGAATTCCAGGTAGGCGTCGGCCCAGCGGGAAGCCCAGTAGTCCTCGCCCAGCGGATCCTCGGTACCGCGGTCGAAACCGGCGTTGCCGAACCAGTCCGCGCGGGCCAGTTCCAGCGAGTCGTTGATCCCCGCCAGCCGCTGCTCCTCGGAGTCGACGAAGAACAGCCCGCCGAGCGACCAGAACGCCTGCCCGCCGAGACTGGCCTCGGGTTCCTGGTCCAGGAGCAGGACCCTGCGGCCCGCGGCCGCCAGCTCCGCGGTGGCCACCAGCCCCGCCAGACCGCCGCCCACGACGATCGCGTCGGCGTCGGCACCGGAGGCAGTGCCCGGTGCGGCGGCTGCGGCACCTGTGGGTAAGGCCGCGCTCACGGCGGCCGCACCGCCGGTGATGAGCACGGAGCGTCGGCTGATCCGGCCGTTCCCGCGAGAGTTCATAGCATCCCCTGTTGCCGTTCGATCTTCCCTGACGATGTGCGGCCGCCCGCAAGTTACCTATCGGTAAGGGTTTGGCTACCATGCTGGACGCCGCACGAGGGGAGTGGTGGTGGTGAGTTCTCCAGTCTTGGGAGGTCATCGTTGTGATCGAATCCAACGCGGTCCCGCTTGAGCTCCGCTGGCGCGGCGAACCGCTCCACCAGGTGCTCGCCGCCGCCGCGCCCGCGCTGGTGCCCGCCATGCTCGCGAGGGTGATCGCCGAGCTGCCCGCCTACGCCGAACTGCCGGAGGAGGAGCTGCGCGGGGACATCACCAGGATCATCGAGCGGGGCATGGCGATGGTCGGGCGGATGTTGCGCAACGGCGGCGCACCCGACCCGAAGTCGCTGGCCGACCTGCGCGAGGACATCCTGCACCGGGCCGAGGAGGGCGTGCCGATCGAGGCGGTGCTCAACGCGCACAACGTGGGTGTCCGGGTGGCGTGGGAGCACTTCAGCGCACAGGCCCGGCCCGAGGACATGCGCACCCTGGTCGGGGTGGTGGAACTAGTGCTCCGCTACCTGCGTGAGATCACCTCGGTGGCCTCGGCCGTGTACTTCCAGGAGCGGGACACCTTCCTGGCCGATGCGCACGCCGCGAAGCAGGACCTGCTGTCGGCGTTGCTGACCGGGGGCGACGCGATCGACGCGGCGGCCCGGCTGGGGATGCGGTTGGCCGACAGCTACGCGGTGCTCGACGTGGAGATCGCCGCGCATCCGGACGAGTCCGCTCCGGGCACCAACGCGGACGTGGCGCGGTGGCGGAAACTTCGCCGGTTCCGCGCGGAACTGGAGCGCCGGTCGCCGCAATCGCTGCTGTCCCGGCTCAACGGGCACGGCGGGGTGGTGCTGCTGGCCCGCGACGACGCGGCCGATCCGGACCGGCACGTCCACGACCTGGTCCTGGCCGCGGGCGCGGCGGCGGGCGCCGATGTGACGGTGGGGGCGGTATCGGCGTCCGTCCCCGGTATCCCCCAGGCCGCGCGGACCGCGCACGAGTTGCGCCGGCTCGCGGTGGCCGGGCGTCCACCGGGGGTCTACACGCTCGACGAACTCGCGCTGGACTACCAGCTCACCCGCCCCGGCCCGGCCCGCGACGTGCTGGCGGGAAAGCTCCGCGCGATCGAGGACGAGCCCGACCTGCTGGAGACGCTGCGCACGCACCTCGGTACCGGCCTGAACCGGCGCCGCACCGCCAGCCGACTGCACGTCCACCCGAACACCGTCGACTACCGCATGCGCAAGGTCGCCGAACTCACCGGCCTCAACCCCGCGGACGCGACCGACGCGGCGCACCTGCGAGCCGCCCTCATCGCTCGCACGCTGCACTGACCCCGTCCCCGCCAGGAATGAGAGACGGTTCGCGAGCACCGGGATTCTGATTATCAGGGGCAGGGTCCGGCATCAAGAAGTGGGCTTGGTGAGTGGATCCCCGCATCTCCCGGTGAAGATCGCAAGCTGCCCTAGCCGGATGTCAAGCTCGAAGCAGTACATGACGATCGGCAGGGTCGGCTCCTCCAGGAACGCGACGACTCAGCATGACGACGGCGGGAAATGAGGGCGCTCGTCGGCAGCGAATCGCATGTCGACCCTGAATGACGTGGTACCGAAACCAACGGATTCGAAGGAAACCGATGAAGCCCTTTCCTACCTGGGACAGGAACTCCTACAAGCTGCTGGTCCGCACTGACTTCAGCGACGACGATCTGTGGCGGGACGTGTTGCGCAAGATGCAGGGACCGACTGCGGAAGACGGGTTCACGGCCGATTACCTGACGGTGAACGACCTCGCCTACGCCGGTCTCGCGAAGGAGCAGATCTACGAGCTGACGGATCCCGAGCGGGGAGAGATCTTCGTCGTCGACAAGGTCACCATCACCCATCCCGAGCATCCGGTGTGGGTCGTCAACGTCAGCGATGTCGCCGAACGTTTCGACTTCCGGTGCCTTCCGGTGCAGGCCGTCAGCATCGAGAACAACGTGTCGACGGGGAACTTGGACCTGGAGGAGTACTACGACGCCACTGATTCCGACGGGGTCTTCCGCGGTTTCAAGAGCCGGTGCTGATCACTCAGGACGGATTTTCCAACGGCACGCCGTCTTTCGAGAGCCTCGGTGCGGGCAGGTCCGCGCTCGACGTGAGTGGCGCCGCGCCGGCCAGCGGCCGTCCGGCCGGTTCTTTGAGGAACAGGGCGCTCACGAGTCCGATCGCTCCTGCTCCGATGAGGTAGTAGCCGGGCCAGTCGAGGTTGCCGGTCGTGGTCACCGCTATCCCGATGATCGTGGGTGCGGTTCCCGCGAAGGCCGACACGAACACGTTGAAGACGATGGCGAGGCTGCCGTACCGGACGAAGGTGGGGAAGAGCGCGGGCAGAGTCGATGGAGTCACCGCCGCGAAGCAGAGCAGTGCGAAACCCATGATCAGCAAGCCGAGGAACTGGCCGGAAAGTCCCGCTCGCAGCAGCCACACCGAAGGCAGGCCGAGCAGGATGAGCGAGACACTGCCGGTGATCAGGATCGGCTTCCTGCCGATCCTGTCGCTGAGCCTGCCGACGAAGACGATGGCGCAGAGCATCGCCAGCATGACCGCCACCTGGAGTGCGGTCGACAATGCCTCGTTGGTTCCGCTCTGGCCGTGGCCCGGCAGGATTCTCGTCAAGTAGGTCGGCACGTAGTTCGTCAGGACGTAGTTGGTGACGTTCCAGGCCACGATCAGGCCGCCGGCGATCAGCACCGCCGAACGGCAACGAGTCACCAAGATCTGGAACACGCGGCGCAGCTCCATGGTCGCCATCGCCGGTGAACGCTCCATCAGTTGCCGGAACGCGGGAGTCTCCTCCAGGCGCAGCCGGAGGTAGATCCCGATGACGCCCAGCGGAAGGGCGAGCATGAAGGGCAGCCGCCATCCCCAGGCCAGCAGATCATCTTCCGGCAGCGCGGCCACCAGGATCGCGCACACACCCGCGCCGAGCGTGTACCCGACGAGCGTGCCGAATTCCAGCCAGCTGCCGAAGAAACCGCGCCGCCGATCGGGCGCGTACTCGGCGATGAGGGTCAGCGCTCCGCTGTACTCGCCGCCTGCGGAGAAGCCCTGCAGCATGCGGATGAACAACACGATCAAGGGAGCTGCGATGCCGATGGTGCCGTAGCTGGGAACGAGCCCGAGCAGCGCAGTCGCGATCGCCATCAGGAGAACGGTGGCGGCGAGGACCCTGGTGCGACCGATTCGGTCGCCCAGCGGCCCGAAGATGACCCCGCCGAGCGGGCGAACCAGGAACGCGGCGGCGAACGTGCCGAGCGTGAACACTGCCGCCCATTCCCCGGCATCGGGGAAGAACACCCGATCCAGGGCGATGGCTGCGAGGTAGGAGTAGATCCCGAAGTCGTACCACTCGGCGACGTTGCCCAGCGTCGCAGCCGTTGTCGCGCGACGAATCGTCTGAGCGTCCTCGATGGCCAACTGGCCGCCCACGCCCCGGGGCACGGGCGCCCCGTTCACCCGGCCGCTCCATTCCGCCCGAAGCTCAACCAGGACATCCGAGGGGGTAGCGACATGATCACCCTTGATTCATCCGGCTGATATATCTGTGCAAGCTAATAGATGTGTTATGGGTGGTCAAGAGTTTTCCGCGCCGGCTACGGGCGGGCCTGCGAGGTGCAGCAGTCGATCGAGGATCTCCTCGGCTGCCCGGCCGAGAATCCGCGCGATGTCCTGGAAATCGGCAGGGTGGAGGTGCTCGTCGTCGGCCGACACGCTCAGCGCTCCGGCCATGCGCCCACCAGGGCCCCGCACCGGGACGGCGACGGAGTGGAGGTCGATCTCGAACTCGCCGCTCGCCGCTGCCCAGCCGCGGTCGCGCACCCGGTTCAGGTCCGCGGTCAAGGCGCCGCGCGAAATGACGGTGTTCGCGGTGAACCGCTGCAGCGGTTGCCGCAGGGCCTCTTCGAGTTCCTCGAATCCAAAGTTCGCCAGCAGCACTTTTCCGCTCGCGGTCGCATGCAGCGGCACCCGGAGGCCGATCCAGTTCCGCTCGGTGCTCGGCTCCTGCACGACCGCGGTCGCGCCGCCGCCCTCGAGGACGCTGAGGCTCACCGTCCCACGCAGTTCGGATGCCAGCCGGATGCAGATGGGCCTGCTCTCCCTCGCGATGTCCAGCTGTGCCGCGGTCGCCCCGGCGAGCCGGACGATGCCGAACCCGAGCTGGAACTTCCCGCGTGGCCCCACTTGTTCGACGAACCGGTACTTCTCCAGGCTGGTCATCAGGCGGGATGCGGTCGACTTGTGGACCCCCAGCTCGCGCGCCAGCTCGGTGACGCCGGACGGTCCACGTTGGGCCAGGAGGACGAGCATCGACAGCGCCCGGTCTACGGCTTGGGTGGGGGTCCGGGGCTCAGCGGCCACTGCGGCCTTGCCGTTGTTGTGCATGTTGCAACTCCGAACTCGGGGCGAGCTGATCTGGGATCGGTTAATTGACGGGAAACGATAAGTGCCGGATGCTCTGTTGCGAATCGCACGTCGTGTTCCGCAATCAGCAACAGGAGCAACGATGATCTTAGTTGGCGCGGTGTCCGATATCCCGGTCGGGGAGTCCGTACGTGTGCAGGGCAGCGTGGCGATCGCGGTCTTCAACGCGGACGGCACTTTCTACGCGATTGACGACACGTGCACCCACCAGGATGCTTCGCTGTCGGATGGCTGGCTCGAAGACTGCGCGGTCGAATGTCCGTTGCACGCAGCCTGTTTCGATCTCCGCACCGGCAAGCCTAGCGGGCCACCCGCGCGGAAGCCGGTGCGCACGCACGAGGTCGTCATCGCCGACGGGCAGGTCTACGTGCTCGAAACGGTGGAAGTCGGGGTGGAAGTCGGGGCGGAAGTTGTCGAAGCGCTAGCGGAAGAGGTCCGGTGATGCGGACGATAACTGTTGTCGGGGCTTCCCTTGCCGGGCTCACGGCGACTCGAGCCCTGCGTGATCAGGGATTCGAGGGGCGCATCGTCGTGGTCGGTGACGAAGCTCGCGCGCCTTATGACCGCCCTCCGTTGTCGAAGGAATTCTTGGCCGGAACCGTTTCGGAAGACGACCTGAAACTGGCGACGCCGGAGGACGACGCACTGCAAGCGGATTGGCGCCTCGGCCGCACCGCGACCGCCCTCGACACCGGTGATCGGGCGGTGGTGCTCGACGACGGTGAACGGATCGTGTCCGACGGCGTGGTGTTGGCGACTGGCGCCCGGGCCAAGAACCTCCCCGGGGAGCTGCCGAAGGGCGTGCACACGCTTCGTACGTTCGACGATGCGGTGGCGTTGCGCAAGGAGTTGGTCGAAGGAGTCCGTCTGGTGGTGATCGGGGCGGGGTTCATCGGTTCCGAGATCGCCTCGACGGCGGTGGGGTTGGGCGTCGAGGTCGATGTCGTCGAGGCTGCGCCCGTGCCGTTGCTGAAGCCGCTCGGTGCCGAGATGGGGGAGATCTGCGCCGGGCTGCACGCCACCAAGGGAGTGCGGCTGCACACCGGCGCCATGCTCGCCGAGCTCGTTGGCGGTGCGCAGGTGACAGCCGTCCGCCTGACCGACGGCCGCGAACTCCCGGCCGACGTGGTGGTGGTCGGGATCGGGGCAGAGCCATGCGTGGAATGGCTGGACGGGTCGGGTGTCGACCTCGATGACGGTGTCGTGACCGATGCGCAGGGTGTTTCGAACATCCCCGGCGTTGTCGCGGTCGGTGACTGCGCCAACTCCCATCGGAACTATCTCGGCTCTTCGCGGCGCATGGAGCACTGGACCAATGCCGTGCAGCAGCCGGTCGCGGCGGCGTCCGCTCTCCTCGGCCGGAGCTACACGCCGCCGGCGCACCACGAAGTGCCGTACTTCTGGTCGGATCAGTACGGCCACAAGATCCAGTTCGCCGGGCACCGCTCTGCGGATTCCAGGATCGAAGTCCTCGAGGGCAGCCTCGATTCGCTCGACTTCCTCGCGCTCTACCGCGACCAGGACGGGAATCCGGAAGCGGTTCTCGCGATCGACCGTGCCCGCTCGTTCGGGAGATGGCGCCGCCAGCTGGCTGGATTCCTGCCGGCGCTGCGCTGATCAGAACTGCGCTGATCAAAACTCAGGTAGTCCCTCCTCACGCTAGCGCAGTGATCCTCGGGCGCCGGCTCGGCTCAGGTGTTCTCCGAGTCTTCCGCTGCCTTGGATCCGCGCCGACTGTTCATCGCCGCATTGCAGTAGAAGGAAAGGATCGTCTGTGAGTTCCGTCGAAGTCGACAGCCAGCAGCATCCGGAACCCGCTTCCAGCCTGATTCCTACCTTGCCGGGATCGCACTACACGGATGACGCGGTCTTCGAGCTCGAGAAGTCCCGAATCTTCCAGCGCAACTGGTTCGCTGCGGCTCGCAGCAGCGACATGTCCACGCCGGGAAGCTTCCGCAACGTCGATGTCGGAGGGGAGAGCGTGCTGATCGTGCGTGGCCGCGACGGCGCGTTGCGCGCGTTCCTCAACGTCTGCCGGCACCGCGGCGCGCGCCTGTGCGTTGAGGAGTCCGGATCGGTCCGGAGGTCCTTGCAATGTCCGTACCACGCGTGGACTTACGGCCTCGATGGCTCGCTCATCGCGGCACCGAACCTGAACTCCATGAACGACGTGAACCGCGACGAGTACGGCCTCATCGGCGTCGCCATGCGGGAGTGGCTCGGAACCGTCTGGGTCTGCCTGGCCGACGAGCCGCCATCCTTCGAGGACACCGTGCAGAAGCCGGTCGCCGACCGGCTGGGTGATCCCACCGTCATCGACGGGTGGGGAATCGACGACCTCGTGGTCGGTCGTCGGATCACCTACGACGTGAAGGCGAACTGGAAGCTCATCGTCGAGAACTTCATGGAGTGCTACCACTGCGCGACCATCCACCCCGAACTGACCGAAGTGCTGCCCGAGTTCGCCGATGGCTACGCGGCGCAGTACTTCGTGGGACACGGCGCGGAGTTCGGCGAGGAGATCACCGGCTTCACCGTGGACGGCCAGAACGGTTTCGGAACGCTCTCCGGTGTTGACGAGGACCACGATCGGCGCTACTACGCGATCACGATCAACCCGCAGGTGTTCATCAACCTCGTCCCGGACCACGTGATCTTCCACCGCATGTACCCGGTAGCAGTGGACCGGACGATCGTCGAGTGCGACTGGCTTTACACGCAGGAGGTCATCGACAGCGGGGCCGATCTTTCACCTTCGGTGGAGCTGTTCCACCGGGTCAACCAGCAGGACTTCGACGCGTGCGAGCGTTGCCAGCCGGCGATGTCCTCGCGGGCGTACGCGTCGGGTGGTGTGCTGGTCCCGAGCGAGCACCACATCGGTGAGTTCCGGGATTGGGTGACGGCCGCGATCTCCGGCTGAGTTCACCGGAAGCCGCGGGAATCTCGCAGCAAGTCCAGGGGCCGGATCGGTGTATTCGCGCCTCCGGTCCGGCCCCGCGCCGTCGATCTGGGCACCCTGGACGCTGGACTGATATACCAATCGTATGTCAACCTGGGGCGTCGCGGCACGCGTCCCGGTCGAGGTTCGGAGCTGTCCGACGAGCAAGCCTTCCCGTGCCTTCGAGCCACATCCCGTTCGAGCGGACCGTGGTCCGGCTCGTCTGCGTTCGAGGAACAAGCAGGAAGAAGGAGAAAAACCGTATGTCGCAAGAAGTCCGCGGAGTCGTCTCGGTTGCGCAGGGCAAGCCCGTCTCCGTCGAGACGATCGTGATCCCGGACCCGGGTCCTGGTGAGGCCGTGGTGCGGGTGCAGGCGTGCGGGGTGTGCCACACGGACCTGCACTACCGGGAAGGCGGGATCAACGACGAGTTCCCCTTCCTGCTTGGGCACGAGGCGGCCGGGGTGGTGGAATCGGTCGGCGAAGGCGTCGTCAACGTCGCCCCGGGCGACTACGTGATCCTGAACTGGCGTGCGGTCTGCGGGCAGTGCCGTGCCTGCAGCAAGGGCAAGCCGCAGTACTGCTTCAACACGCACAACGCGACGCAGAAGATGACGTTGGCTTCGGGGCGGGAACTGAGCCCGGCGCTGGGGATCGGAGCGTTCGCGGAGAAGACCCTCGTGGCCGCGGGGCAATGCACCAAGGTTGATTCGCGGGTCAAGCCGCAGGTGGCGGGACTGCTCGGATGCGGGGTGATGGCCGGGATCGGTGCCGCGATCAACACCGGGGAAGTGGGCCGGGGTGATTCGGTAGCGGTGATCGGCTGCGGAGGCGTCGGCGACGCGGCCATCGCTGGGGCCGAGCTCGCGGGGGCGAGCACGATCGTGGCGGTGGACCGGGACCCGCGGAAGCTGGACAAGGCCCGGGACTTCGGTGCCACCCACTTCATCGATGCCCGAGACGCCGATGTCGTCGAGGAAATTCGGAGCTGCACCGGGGGATTCGGTGCCGACGTGGTGATCGACGCCGTTGGACGTCCGGAGACCTGGAAGCAGGCGTTCGAGGCACGCGACCTGGCCGGCACCGTCGTGCTCGTCGGCGTGCCGACGCCGGACATGACGGCGCCGGAGTTGCCGCTGATCGAATACTTCGCTCGAGGCGGAGCGCTCAAGTCCTCGTGGTACGGCGACTGCCTGCCCTCTCGTGACTTCCCGGCCCTGGTCGACCTGCACCTGCAGGGCCGGTTGCCGCTGGAGAAGTTCGTGACCGAGGAGATCTCCCTGGATGACGTGGAGGTCGCCTTCGAGAAGATGCACCGCGGTGAGGTCCTGCGCTCGGTGGTGGTCCTGTGAGTCCGATCGAGCACCTGGTCACCTCGGGCACGTTCTCCCTCGATGGAGGCACCTGGGAGGTCGACAACAACGTCTGGCTGGTCGGTGACGACCGCGAGGTTCTCCTCATCGACCCGGCGCACGATGCCGAGGCGATCGCGGAAATGGTCGGCGATCGCCGGGTGACGGCGATCGTGTGCACCCACGCCCACGACGACCACATCAACCAGGCGCCGGTGCTGTCCAGGCGCTTCAACGCACCCGTGATGCTCAACCCCGCCGAAGCGGTGTTGTGGAAACTGACCCACCCGGATCATCAGCCGGACGGTGAATTGTCGGACGAGCAGATCCTCACCGTCGCGGGCATCGATTTGCACGTCCTGTCGACGCCGGGGCATTCGCCGGGCTCCGCCTGTCTCCACATTCCCGAGCTGGAGACGGTGTTCACCGGGGACACCCTGTTCCAGGGCGGGCCTGGTGCCACCGGTCGGTCCTACTCCAGCTTCGACACGATCATCGAGTCGATCGGCCGCACATTGCTCGCCTTGCCGGGAGAAACGATCGTCCACACCGGACACGGCGGTTCGACCACCATCGGCGCCGAGGCGCCACATCTGGAGGAATGGATAGCGCGGGGGCACTGAGTCCCGGCATCCGCGAGAAGTTGTCCCAGGCCTGTTGACCGAGGCCGCAGCGGGTCTTAGCGTGACCTTTAACTGATATATCAACCGGACGAACACTGGTACAACGGGAGGGCGGCCGCATGTCCGCAACGGTTGATCGTCAAGGGGCGCCGAGCGCCGAGAGAGTGCTCGGCCTGCCACTTGCGGAGACGGATCCGGAGGTCCATGCGGCCGTCAACCGCGAGCTGATCCGGCAGCGGAGCACGCTGGAGATGATCGCGAGTGAGAACTTCGCGCCGCTGGGCGTGATGCAGGCGCAGGGCTCGGTGCTGACCAACAAGTACGCCGAAGGGTATCCGGGGCGTCGCTACTACGGTGGCTGCGAGAACGTCGACGAGATCGAGCAGCTGGCGATCGACCGGGCCAAAACGCTGTTCGGGGCCGACTACGCGAATGTGCAGCCGCACTCCGGCGCCCAGGCGAACTCGGCGGTCATGGCCGCGTTGCTGGCGCCGGGCGACACGTTCCTCGGTCTGGACCTCGCGCACGGCGGGCACCTGACGCATGGAATGCGCCTGACCTTCTCGGGGAAGTACTTCGATGCTGTGGCGTACCACGTGCGCGAAGACGACCACCTCGTCGACATGGACGAGGTGGAGCGGTTGGCGAAGGAACGACGACCGAAGTTGATCATCGCGGGATGGTCGGCTTACCCGCGGCACCTGGACTTCCAGGAGTTCCGGCGGATCGCCGACGAGGTCGGCGCCTACCTGATGGTGGACATGGCGCACTTCGCCGGGCTGGTGGCCGCCGGCCTGCACCCGTCCCCGGTGCCACACGCGCACGTGGTCACCTCGACCACGCACAAGACCCTCGGGGGCCCGCGCGGTGGGGTCGTGCTCGCGCAGCGGGACCTGGCGAAGAAGCTCAACTCCAGCGTGTTCCCCGGCTTGCAGGGCGGTCCGCTCGAGCACGTGATCGCGGCCAAGGCGGTGGCGTTCAAGCTCGCCGGGGAACCCGCCTTCCGCGAGCGGCAGGAGCGGACTCTCGCCGGCGCGAGGATCCTTGCCGACCGGCTGTCGCACGAACAGAACGTCGGCGTGGTCTCCGGCGGCACCGACGTCCACCTCGTGCTGGTGGATCTCCGCAACTCCGAGCTGGACGGGAAGCAGGCCGAGGACCGGCTGCACCGGGTCGGCATCACCGTGAACCGCAACGCGGTCCCGTTCGACCCGCGTCCGCCGATGGTCTCCTCCGGTGTGCGCATCGGTACTCCGGCGCTGGCCGCGCGCGGCTTCGACGAAGAGGACTTCATCGAGGTCTCGGACATCATCGCGCTGGCGCTGCGTCCCGAGACGCCGGAAGTCGGCCTCGACGCCCTCGCCGCCCGCGTCGCGAACCTCGCCCAAAGTCGTCCTCTCTACTCGGAGCTGCAGGCATGAGTACGAACATCACGCCTCCTGGCGCGGATCTGCCCGAACATCCCGATTTCCTCTGGCGCAACCCGGAGCCGAAGAGGTCCTACGACGTGGTCATCGTCGGTGGCGGCGGGCACGGTTTGGCGACTGCGCACTACCTGGCGAAGAACCACGGCATCACCAACGTCGCCGTTCTGGAGAAGGGCTGGCTCGCGGGTGGCAACATGGCCCGCAACACGACGTTGATCCGGTCCAACTACCTGTGGGACGAATCCGCGGCGATCTACGAGCACTCCCTGAAACTGTGGGAGGGCTTGGAGGAGGACCTCGGCTACCCGATCCTGTTCTCGCAGCGCGGTGTGCTCAACCTGGCGCACACCGAGCAGGACATCCGGGACTCGATCCGCCGGGTCGAGGCCAACAAGCTCAACGGGATCGATGCGGAGTGGCTGGGCCCGGAAGAGGTCAAGGAAGTCTGCCCGATCGTCAACGTCTCCTCGGACATCCGGTACCCGGTGCAGGGCGCCACCTACCAGCCCCGGGCCGGGATCGCCAAGCACGACTACGTCGCCTGGGGCTTCGCCCGTCGTGCGGATGAGGCCGGGATCGACCTGATCCAGGACTGCGAGGTCACCGGGTTCACAGTGGACGGTGAACGGGTGACCAGCGTGTGCACCACCCGCGGTGACATCGCCTGCGGCACCGTCGCGCTCTGCGCCGCGGGGCACACGTCGGTTCTGCTGGACGAGCTCGGCGTCCGCACGCCTCTGCAGTCGCACCCGCTGCAGGCACTGGTATCGGAACTGCTGGAGCCGGTGCACCCGACCATCGTGATGTCCAACGCCGTGCACGTGTACGTCTCGCAGGCGCACAAGGGCGAGCTGGTGATGGGCGCGGGCGTTGATTCCTACAACGGTTACGGGCAGCGCGGAGCATTCCACATCATCGAGCGGCAGATGGCGGCAGCGGTCGAGCTGTTCCCGGTCTTCGCCCGCGCACACCTGCTGCGCACCTGGGCTGGGATCGTCGACGTCACTCCGGACGCAAGCCCGATCGTCGGGCACACCCCGTTCGAGAACGTCTACGTCAATTCCGGTTGGGGCACCGGCGGGTTCAAGGCCACGCCGGGTATCGGCTGGTGCTATGCGCACACCATCGCGCACGGCGAGCCGCATCCGTACGTCGCCCCGTTCAGCCTCGACCGCTTCACGACCGGAGCGCTCGTCGACGAACACGGCGCCGCCGCCGTCGCCCACTGAATCCGAGGACTGCCATGCAACTGATCCACTGCCCCTGGTGCGGCCCCCGCGAGGAGGTCGAGTTCCACTACGGCGGCCAAGCCGACATCTCCTACCCGGAGAAACCAGCCGATCTCTCGGACCAGGAATGGGCCGAGTTCGTTTTCTACCGCGACAACCAGAAGGGCCCGTTCCCGGAGCGGTGGAGCCACAGCACCGGCTGCCGGCGTTGGTTCAACGCCGTCCGGGACACCCGCACGTACCAGTTCCTCGCCGTCTACAAGGTCGGTGAACCTGCGCCCAGGATTCCCGGTCCGGAATCGACCGAGCCGACCACGGAGGTGCGGGCATGAGCCGGATCCACGGATATGGCCGCATCGACCGCAGCCGCACGCTGACTTTCACCTTCGACGGCCGCACCTACACCGGCCATCCCGGCGACACGCTGGCGTCGGCTCTGCTGGCCAACGGCGTCCACTGCGTTGGCACCAGTGTGAAACTGGGCCGGCCTCGCGGGATCGGCGCGGCGTGGACCGAGGACGCAACCGGCCTGGTGCAGATCGAGGAGCCGTTCCCGGAGCCGATGCTGCAGGCCGCCACGATCGAGCTAACGGATGGGCTCGTCGCTCGCGGAGTCAACGGGCAGGGCCGCCTCGCCGAGGTTCCGGATCCGGCGCGCTACGACCGCAAGCACACCCACGTCGACACCCTGGTGATCGGTGCCGGCCCGGCGGGTCTGCTGGCCGCGCGTAGTGCCGCCCGCGCCGGGGAAAGCGTCGTCCTGGTCGATGACCGGCCCACACCGGGCGGCAGCCTGACCGGCACCGAGCGGATGGACGGGCTCCCGGCGCTGGAGTTCGTCGCGGAGGTAGTCGCCGAGCTGGCGGCGAACCCGGATGTGCTGCACCTGCAGCGCACGACGGCGTTCGGCCAGTACGACGACGGGTTCGTGCTCGCACTGGAACGCCGCACCGACCACCTCGGCACGGACGCGGCTGCGACCCGCTGTCGTCAACGGGTGCATCGCATCCGTGCGCTGAAGGTCGTCGTTGCGGCCGGCGCTCACGAGCGGCCGATCGTGTTCGAGGACAACGACCGCCCGGGCATCATGCTCGCTTCGGCGGCGCGGGACTACCTGCACCGCTACGGCGTGCTCGCCGGCCGCGAGGTCGTCGTCTTCACCAGCGACGACTCCGCCTACTCCGCGGCGATCGATCTTGCCGACGCAGGTGCGAACGTGACGATCCTCGACGCCAGGGACGACCTACCGCTGGAATGGGAAACGCGTGCGAGGGAACGAGGTGTCGGCGTTTCCGCGTCCACCGCGGTCATCGGTGCGGAAGGCGAGGAGCACGTCAGTGCGGTGATCGCGCGCAACGCTGAGGGCGATGTGCGGATTCCTGCGGACCTCCTGCTGGTTTCGGGCGGCTGGAACCCGGCGGTGCACCTGTTCAGCCACATCAAGGGCGCGCTCACCTACGACGCCTCGCTCGGCGCCTTCCGGCCGGCCGGAAGCCTGCCTGGCGTCACCGTGATCGGTGCCGCCAACGGCACCCTCGACCTGGGCGACGTGGTGCGCGACGGGGCTGGTGACGAGGCACCGGTAGTCGGGGCGGAGCCGATCCGCACGCCGACGAAGGTGATCTGGCGTACCGGAGGTGACCCGGAGAGGCAGTTCGTCGACATTCAGCGCGACGCCTCGGTGACAGACATCGGCCGCGCGGTCGGCGCCGGACTGCGTTCGGTGGAGCACGTCAAGCGGTACACCACGATCGGCACCGCGCATGACCAGGGCAAGACCTCGGGCGTGATCGCTTCGGGAATCACCGCGGAACTGCTCGGCCGTCCGATCGAGGAACTGGGCACCACCACGTTCCGCCCGCCCTACACACCGGTCCCGTTCGCCGCTCTGGCCGGGCGCGAACGCGGCAACCTGTTCGATCCCGAGCGGATCACCGCCGTGCACTCCTGGCACGTCGAAGCCGGAGCGGTCTTCGAGGACGTGGGGCAGTGGAAGCGCGCCCGCTACTACCCGAAGCCCGGCGAGGACATGGAGTCCGCCGTGCTGCGCGAGTGCGCCGCGACGCGGGCCGGTGTCGGCATCCTCGACGGCTCCACGCTGGGCAAGATCGATGTCCAAGGCCCGGATGCCGCTGCGTTCCTCGACCGCATCTACACGAACATGATGAGCACGCTCAAGGTTGGCCGAGTGCGCTACGGCGTCATGTGCGGCAACGACGGCATGGTCATCGACGACGGCACGGTGCTGCGGATCGAGGAGAACCGCTACCTGGTCACGACGACGACCGGTGGGGCGGCGGCGGTCCTGGACTGGATGGAGGAGTGGCTCCAGACGGAGTGGCCCGAGCTGCGGGTGCACCTCGCGTCGGTCACCGAGCAGTGGGCGGTCTACCCGGTTGTCGGGCCGCGCTCACGCGAGGTGCTCGGCGAGGTGTTCCCCGACCTGGACGTGTCGAACGAGGCGTTCCCGTTCATGTCGTGGAAGGACACGACGCTCGACGGTGTTCCCGTCCGCGTCGCCAGGATCTCCTTCTCCGGCGAGCTGGCCTATGAGGTCAACATCAATTCCTGGTACGGGCTTTCGCTGTGGAAGCGGTTGCTGGCGGCGGGAAAGCGCTTCGGCATCACGCCGTACGGGACCGAGACGATGCACGTGCTGCGTGCGGAGAAGGGCTACCCGATCATCGGGCAGGACACCGATGGCACGGTTACCCCGCAGGACCTCGGCATGAACTGGGTCGTGTCGAAGAAGAAGGAAGACTTCATCGGCAAGCGCTCGTTCGCGAGGCCCGAGAACCACAACCCGTTGCGGAAGCAGCTCGTCTCGCTGCTGCCGACCGATGGGCTCACCAAACTGCGTGAGGGCTCGCAGATCGTGGAACGCCGCGAGGACGGGACTCTTCCCGAGCCACCGGTCCCGATGCTCGGCCACGTCACGTCCAGCTACCGCAGTGCCGAGCTGGGGCGGCCGTTCGCCCTGGCGCTGGTGAAGAACGGCCGCGCCCGCATCGGTGACCTGGTGCACGTCCCGGTGGACGGCGCACTCGTCGAGGCGGAGATCGGCCACACCGTGCTGGTGGACCCGGAAGGAGCACGCCGCGATGGCTGAAACCCTCTACGTCACGCATCCCCTGGAAGCCTGGAGACCCGCGCTGGCGGCGCTGACATGGGCGATCGATGGGCTGGTGGTCAAGCCCGAGAACCCGGTGGCCGCAGCAGATCTGCGCGTTGATGCCGACGGGCCGGGCGCTGCTGCGGTGGAGCACGCGTTGGGCTCGGCGCTACCCGTCGAACCCAACACCTGGACCGCCACCCGCGAGGGCCAGATCATCTGGCTCGGGCCGGACGAGTGGCTCGTGACGAGCAGCATCTCCCGCCCGCACGAGCTGGAGGACTCGCTCGGCAAGGTCGTGTCCGCCCATGACGGCGCGGCCGTGGACGTGTCCGCGCAACGCACCACGATCCGGCTGGGCGGCGCGCTGGCCCGCGAGCTGCTCTCGTTCGGCTGCTCGATCGACCTGCGGCCCGCAGCGTTTCCCGGCGGATCGTGCGCGCAGACCAGCATCGGGCAGGCCGGCGTGCTGATCCTCGCCCTCGGCGACGGCGACGACTTCCGGCTCTTCGTCCGGCCGTCGTTCGCCGGATACCTCGCGGACTGGCTGCTCGACACGGCTCAGGAATTCCGCTGAATCCGAACCGGACCCGGTCGGCCGCGGTCATGCGCGCGGCCGGCCTCCCACCTCAGCAGGCACCCTCCCAGCGGTCACCGCGGACCGTCCAGTTAGGAGAGACCCCGTCATGAGCACCATCCCTCGCGTCGTCATCATCGGAGCCGGGATCGTCGGTGCCAACCTGGCCGACGAGCTCACCGAACGCGGCTGGACCGAGGTCACCGTCGTCGATCAGGGGCCGCTTCCCCTCACCGGTGGCTCGACCTCGCACGCACCCGGTCTCGTCTACCAGACCAACGGTTCGAAGACCATGACCGAGCTGGCGACCTACACGGTGGAGAAGCTCAAGAGCCTCGACGTCGATGGCGCTTGGTGCTTCAACCAGGTCGGTGGCCTGGAAATCGCGACCACACCGGAACGGCTCGCGGACCTGCACCGCAAACAGGGGTGGGCCACCTCCTGGGGCATCCCTGGCGAGATCGTCGGGCCGGATCGGTGCGCCGAACTGCACCCGCTGCTCGACCGCGAGCGCGTGCTCGGCGGCTTCCACACTCCCACGGACGGCCTCGCCAAGGCATCCCGGGCTGTCACCGCGTTGATCCGCCGGGCCGAATCCCGCGGTGCGGTGTTCCACGGTTCGACCCGTGTCGTGGAGATCCTCCAGCAGGGCGGCCGCGTTGCCGGGGTGCGCACCGGAAGCGGTGCGGAGATCGCTGCCGACATCGTGGTCTCCTGCGCCGGGTTCTGGGGGAAGGCCGTCGGCGAGCTGGTCGGCATGAAGGTGCCGTTGCTCCCGCTGGCCCACCAGTACGTGCGCACCGGGCAGATCGCCGAGCTCGTCGGCCGCAACGACGAGCGGATCGAGGCGCGGCTTCCGATCCTCCGCCACCAGGACCACGATCTCTACTACCGCGAGCACAACGACTGCCTCGGCATCGGCACCTACGCCCACCGCCCCATGCCCGCGCAGCTGTCGGAGCTGCCCGAAGTCGACGACGATGACCTCACCGAGGCGGCGATGCCCTCGATGTTGCCGTTCACCGAAGAGGACTTCGCTCCGTCGTGGGAGCACAGCAAGGCGCTGCTGCCGTCGTTGCGGGAAGCGAAGATCGATACTGGGTTCAACGGCATCTTCTCCTTCACGCCCGACAACGGGCCGCTGGTCGGCGAATCCCCGGACGTGGCAGGCTTCTGGGTCGCCGAAGCCGTGTGGGTGACTCACTCCGCAGGCGTCGCCCGCGCCGTCGCGCAGCTGCTCGTGAACGGCCGCAGCGACATCGAGCTCCACGGGTGCGACGTCAACCGGTTCGACGAGATCGAGACGACGGACGCCTACGTCAGCGAAACCTCGCAGCGGAACTTCGTGGAGATCTACGACGTCCTGCACCCGCTGCAGCCGAAGCTCTCACCGCGGGACGTGCGGGTGAGCCCGTTCCACGCGCGGCAGAAGGAACTGGGAGCGTTCTTCCTCGAATCGCACGCTTGGGAACGGCCGCACTGGTACGAGGCCAACGCGCGTCTGGTGAAGGAGCTGCCCACCGAGTGGCAACCGCCGTCGCGCGACGCGTGGTCGGCGATGTTCCACTCGCCGATCGCAGCGGCCGAGGCGTGGAAGACCCGTACCGCGGTCGCCATGTACGACATGACCCCGCTCAAGCGCATCGAGGTCAGCGGGCCCGGGGCGGTTGAGTTCCTGCAACGGCTGACCACCGGCAAGATGGACAAGTCCGTCGGCTCGGTGACCTACGCCCTCGTGCTGGACCGGGCCGGCGGCATCCGCTCCGACGTCACCGTGGCCAGGCTCGGCGAAGAGCTGTTCCAGGTCGGGGCCAACGGCAATCTCGACCTGGACTACTTCCTGCGCGAGGCGCCGGCCGACCGCAGCGTGCAGATCCGCGACATCACCGGCGGAACCTGCTGCGTCGGAGTCTGGGGGCCGTTGGCCCGTGACCTGGTGCAGCCGTTGAGCGGCGATGACTTCTCCCACGAAGCGCTGAAGTACTTCCGCCTCAAGCACGCGCACATCGCCGGCATCCCGGTCACCGCGATGCGACTGTCCTATGTGGGCGAGCTCGGCTGGGAGATCTACACCAGCGCCGAGTACGGTCAGCGGCTTTGGGATGCGCTGTGGGAAGCCGGGCAACCGCTGGGCGTCATCGCCGCGGGGCGGGCCGCGTTCAACAGCCTCCGCCTGGAGAAGGGTTACCGGTCGTGGGGCGGTGATATGACGACCGAGCACAACCCGTACGAAGCCGGCCTCGGATTCGCCGTGAACAAGAAGAAGACCGGTTACGTCGGCTACGACGCGATCGCCGGGCTCAGCGACGAACCGGTCACCCGCCGTCTTGCCTGTCTGACCATCGATGATGGCAGAAGTGTGGTGCTGGGCCACGAACCCGTCTTCCTCGATGGCGAGGCTGCGGGGTACGTGACGTCGGCCGCGTTCGGCCACACGATCGGCAAGCCGATCGCCTACGCCTGGCTCCCCGCGTCGGCCACGGAAGGCACCTCGGTGGAGATCCAGTACTTCGGGCGGAAGGTGCGCGCCACCGTCGCCGCCGAACCACTGGTCGATCCGGAGATGGCCCGCATCCGCCGCTGATCCCTGAGCCGGGGTGCGCGGTCCTGGCGGTCGGTGACCGCGCACCCCATCCCATTCGCGGGTTCAGCCCGCCGAGCAGGAAAGACCGATGACATGCGCAAGGACACCCTCGAAACGTTCCTGGGCTCTCTCGCCGCTCGGTTACCAGCCCCGGGTGGCGGGGCGAGCGCCGGATTGCACGCCGCCCAGGCCGCCGCGCTGGTCGGGATGGTCGCCCGCTACAGCGACGGCGAGAAGTACGCAGAGCACGCCGAGACTGTCACAGCGGTGCGGAATGCCGCAGACGACCTCGGCCAGCGCGCGCTGACGCTGACCGAAGATGACGCCTCGGCTTTCGGAGCCGTCGGGGATGCCTACGCACTCCCACGGTCCACAGAGGAGGAAAAGGCCGCTCGCTCACAAGCGATCGCGGCGGCCCTGATCGAGGCGGGCCGAGTGCCCGCACGGGTAGTTGCGGTTGCTGAGCAGATCATCGGCTTGGCCGAGCAGGTGCTTCCGATTGGAAATCGCAACGTCATCAGTGACGTCGCCGCCGCTGCGGAAGCCGCCCGCGCCGCAGCGACCACGGCGCGGGTGAACGTGGAGGTCAACCTCGCCGGGATCACCGGCGCGGAGGAGCGCGCCGAGCTGACTGCGGCCATTGCCGACGTTGACGACATCGCCGCGCGCGCCGACAAGGTCACCGCCGCGGTACGGGAGGTGATCACGCGATGACCGGACAGCTCATCTCTGATGAGCCGACGACGGCCGTGCTCAGCGGCGTCAGGCTTGCCAAGGAGATCCGAGCCGAGGTCACCACCACCGCGGCGACGCTCGCCGAGGCCGGCGTTCCGCCGCGCCTGGCGGTCGTCGTCGCCACGGACGATGAGTCCACCGCCTGGTACGTCCGCTCGATTGCGAACGCCGCATCCAAGACCGGGATCCGGTGCGACGTCATCGATCTGGGCGCTGGAGCGACGCCGGCCGAGATCCGCAGCGAACTCGCCTCCCTGAGCGCGGATCCGTCGGTCCACGGAATCATGTTGCAGACCCCGTTGCCCGGCGGGGCGACCGTTGAGGAGCTGGCGGCTTCGATCGCTCCGGAAAAGGACGTGGACGGCGCCAACCCGGTGTCGCTGGGTCGGCTCAGCGCCGGGCTGGCCGCTTTCGTGCCCGCGACCGCCGCAGCGGTGCTGGAGTTGCTGGAACACCACGAGATTCCGCTGTCCGGGCGTCGGGCCGTCGTCGTCGGCCGCTCCAACGTCGTCGGCAAACCGGCTGCCCAGCTGCTGTTGCGGCGCGACGCGACGGTGACCGTGTGCCATCGCTACACCCGGGACCTCACCGCGCACACGCATCCCGCCGAGATCCTCGTGGTGGCCGTGGGCCAGGTCGGTCTGATCGGCGCCGAGCACGTCAGTCCTGGGGCAGTCGTGATCGACGTCGGCACCAACCCAACCGTCGATGGCGGCCTGGTAGGTGACGTGGACGAGACCGCGGTGACCGGCATGGTCGCCGGGCTGACACCGGTGCCCGGCGGAGTGGGACCAGTGACCACGGCTCTACTGCTGCGGCACACGGTCGAGTCCGCTTCCAGGAGCACCGCATGACCGAGCCGCAACACACTGCCGTCGGCCTGAGGACTCCCATAGCCGGTGCTGCGGTGGGAAGTCTGCTGCGGATGCTGCATGGCCCGCGCAAACTGGTGTGCGGAATCCTCAACGTCACACCGGATTCGTTCTCCGACGGTGGCACTCACTGGAACAACGGTGCGGCCGTTCGGCACGGGCTCCGCCTGATCGAGGAGGGCGCCGACATCCTCGATATCGGTGGCGAATCCACGCGGCCGGGTTCCCACCCGCCGAGCGTCGCGGAGGAGCTCGACCGGGTCGTGCGCGTCATCGAGCAGTTGGCGCGGCGGACGGACGCTCCGCTGTCCATCGACACCTCGCGCCCGGAGGTGATGAGTGCAGCCGTGGCCGCGGGTGCGACGTTGATCAACGACGTGCGCGCATTGCGCTATCCCGGTGCAGTCGAGATGGCGGCCGGTTTGGGAGTTCCGATCTGCCTGTCGCACATGCTCCGGCCGCCACACCTGATGCAGGGCGACCCGCGCTATGTCGACGTGTTCGCCGAAGTGGCGGAGTTCCTGCGGGAACGGATCGAGGTGTGTGCCAGTGCGGGCATCCCGCGCGAGCACCTCGTGATCGACCCCGGGTTCGGCTTCGGCAAGACCTTGGAGCACAACCTGACCTTGCTGCGGTCGCTCGGCGCGTTCACCGAGCTCGGTGCACCGGTCATGGCCGGACTTTCGCGCAAGGCAATGCTCGGACAGATCACCGGACGGTCGGTGGGACAGCGGGAGGCCGCCTCGGTCACCGCCGCCGTGCTAGCGGCGCAGCGCGGCGCGAAGATTCTCCGGGTCCATGACGTGGCGGCCACGGTCGACGCGCTCAAGGTGCTTGACGCGACCGGGGTTTGAACGGGAGGTGGTGCGGGCGGTCAGATGATCGCCCGAATCGCCTTCTCGAATCCGGTGACGTGGTCTCGGGCGATCTTCTCGGCCTTGCGGGCGTCGCCGTTGGCCACGGCCTGCAACAAGCCGACGTGCTCCTCGACGTGCCGGTCGAAATGCGTGATGCGTTCCAGGAACACGCAGAAAATTCGAGTGGCGAGGTTGTTGTAGCGCACCAGTGTGTCTTCCAGGTGGGGGTTGCCGGCCGCGCGATAGATCGAGCGGTGCACCCGCAGGTCCCACTGCATCAGCTCGTGGCGCGACATGACCAGCACCTCTTTGTCCTGGATGGTGTCGGCGAGCTCGGCCAGCTTGGTGCGCATGACCTTCGGAGCGTTCTCGGCGGCACGACGGGCGGCCAGCGGCTCGAGCTGGACGCGGATGTCGGAGATGTAGGCGAGGTCGGTGATGTCCACGCCGGTCGCGAAGGTGCCGCGGCGTGGGTAGGAGACCACGAGACGGTCGATTTCGAGACGTTTGAGAGCTTCGCGAACAGGGGTGCGTCCGATGCCGAGGGCCTCGCTCAGCGCCAGGTCGTCGATCGGCGCCATCGGCGGGATGTCCAGCATGATCAGCTGGTCCTGGATCGCGGCGTAGGCGCGTTCGGCCAGCGAGGTGGGCATCGGTTCGAGTTCCTGCGGGGCAGTGGTCACGGGCCCCATCTTAGGGGCTGAAATCCAGGAAGACGTGTACCGGCACTTCTTTGAAATAACTCTTGCACTGAATTGATATATTAGTTCAATATCTGAGGTGCGATGATGCGACCAGGGAGCCGCTGATGACCATCTCCGTGTTCGACCTGTTCAAGGTCGGGATCGGACCCTCGAGCTCGCACACGGTCGGCCCGATGCGGGCTGCTTACCTGTTCGTCACCCGGCTTCGCGAGTCTGGGACGCTCGGCCGCACGGCCCGCGTGCGATGCGAACTCTTCGGTTCGCTCGGTGCCACCGGGCACGGGCACGGAAGTGTCAAGGCCGTGGTGCTCGGGCTGGCCGGTGAGCAGCCACATCTGGTCGACCCCGTGGCCGCCGACCCGGCGGTCGAGACAGTGCGCGCCGACGGGCGGATCAGTCTCGGCGGAAAGCACGAGATCGAGTTCTCCGCGGCTGACGACGTGATCCTGCATCGCCGCAAGCGGTTGGACTTCCACAGCAACGGCATGGTGTTCGCGGCCTACGATTTCGACGGCACCGAGATCGACCGTCGCGAGTACTACTCGGTCGGCGGCGGGTTCGTGCTCGACGAGGACGAGGCTGGACGACCGGTGCTGGTCGAGGACGACACGCCGGTTCGCTACCCCTTCACCACGGGCGACGAGCTCCTCGCGCTCACGAGGGAGAGCGGGCTGCGCATCAGCGACATCATGCTCGCGAACGAGCTGTCCTGGCGTGGGGAAGACGAGATTCGCGCACGGCTGCTGCACATCTGGTCGGTGATGCGCGAGTGCGTGGACCGCGGCGCGCACACCGAGGGAACACTGCCCGGCGGACTCAAGGTCCGTCGTCGTGCCGCGAGGCTGCGGGCGCAACTGGAGTCCAGTGCGAACGAAACCGACTCACTGCACGCGATGGAGTGGGTCATGTTGTTCGCGCTCGCGGTGAACGAGGAGAACGCCGCGGGAGGCCGGGTGGTCACCGCCCCCACGAACGGCGCTGCCGGGATCGTGCCGGCAGTACTGCACTACAGCCAGAAGTTCCTGCCCGAGTTCACCGACGACGACGCCGTGCGGTTCTTGCTGACCGCGGGCGCCATCGGCTTGCTGTTCAAGGAGAACGCATCCATTTCCGGCGCCGAGGTCGGCTGCCAGGGCGAGGTCGGCTCGGCCTGCTCGATGGCCGCCGGCGGCCTCGCCGAGATCATCGGTGGCACCCCCGAACAAGTCGAGAACGCCGCCGAGATCGGCATCGAACACAACCTGGGCCTGACGTGCGACCCGGTCGGCGGACTGGTGCAGATTCCCTGCATCGAGCGCAATGCCGTCGCATCCGTCAAGGCGATCACCGCGGCCAGGATGGCCGTCCGCGGCGACGGCGCGCATCACGTGTCGTTGGACAAAGCGATCAAGACCATGCGCGAGACCGGCGCCGACATGAAGGACAAGTACAAGGAGACTGCCCGCGGTGGGCTGGCTCTCAACATCGTGGAGTGCTGAGGAGATCTGCGTGACTGACACCTTCACCCTCACTTTGAGCTGCCCGAACCGCACGGGCATCGTGCGCGCGGTGAGCGGGTACCTGTTCGAACGCGGATGCGACATCGGTGAGCACCGGCAGTTCGACGACTCCGTGCGCGACCGGGTGTTCATGCGTACCCAGGTCACGGCGCCCGACGGCACCGATCTGGAGAAGATGTCGCGCGAATTCGCGCCGGTGGCCGCCGAATTCCAGATGACCTACGAGTTCACCGCGAACAGCAACGCCCGGATTCTGGTCATGGTCTCGAAACTGGGCCACTGCCTGAACGACCTGATCTACCGGTGGCGGGCCGGAAGCCTCGGCGCCGACATCGTCGCAGTGGTGTCCAACCACCAGGACCTGCATCCGATGGCCGAGTCCGCCGGCCTGCCGTTCGTGCACGTCCCGGTCACCCCGGATGCGAAGGAGGCTGCCGAAGCGCGCTTGTTGCAGCTGGTGGACGAGTATGATGCCGACCTGGTCGTGCTGGCGCGGTACATGCAGATCCTCTCCGACGAGACCAGCAAGGCGCTGTACGGCCGCGCCATCAACATCCACCACTCGTTCCTGCCCGGGTTCAAGGGCGCCAAGCCCTATCACCAGGCCTACGACCGCGGCGTCAAGCTCGTCGGTGCCACCGCGCACTACGTCACCTCAGATCTGGACGAGGGGCCGATCATCGAGCAGGAGGTCATTCGGATCGATCACACCTACGACGCTCGTGCGCTGCAAACCGTGGGGCGTGACGCCGAGGCGCTCGCGTTGTCCCGCGCGGTGCGCTGGCACTGCGAGCGCCGGGTGCTGCTCAACGGCCAAAGCACGGTCGTCTTCCCATGACCATCGTGCCTGACCGGACTGCCCCGACGACGGCGTCGAGCGAGTTGGGGCAGTCCGGCGCGTACCGCGATGCAAATCGAGGTGACGAACGCAATCGCGCGGACGGACAAGCTCGCCGTGCTCACGTCGATCGGACTCGACCACCAGGAGGTGTTGGGCGAGACGTCGCCGGAGATCGCCGTGCAGAAGGCGGGAATCCTCGCCGAAATGCGCCCCCAGTGCTCGTCGCCATCGGCCGCCCCGGTGAGCCCGGTACGTGCGCGTGACGGTTCATCACGGCAGAAGGACCTTCCGTTCCTTGCTCATGTCGTCGGGTATTCGCGGTATCACCAGGTGAACCGCTCGGGATGTTTTTCTGCTTCCTCGCGGATCTTTGCGAGTTCGTTGGCGAAGAACTTCGTATGGCCGCACTGCAGGCACAGGATCGCGCTCAACGTTGACAGCGGTCGTGCCCACAGCGTGCGCGCATTCGGGTGCACCCCGACGTGGTGAGAACTCACCAGGCCGAGGTTGCCGATCTGGGGGCCGCCACACAGCTCACATCGGGGAAGCCGTGACGACGGTTGTGCGGTTGACATGAGGCCATCTCTATCAGACGCGCCGAGAACTGGAGACTGATGTCCGGGGAATCAGGGCACATGGGACCGGCGCCGGTTCCTGCCCGCGGGACCCGGTCCTCCCTGTAGCGATCTTTCGGCGTTCAAAGTGAAATTCCGTTGTGGGTCAACGATCGTCAGTGAGCCTCGCTTGTGGACGACGGAGTCTGGACGATAAGGATTCCTCGCGAGCCGCCCGCTCCTGCGCTCAGGCGATCTCTGTGGCGACCGGAAGGATCGACCAGGTTCGTGGGCGGTCACGGCTGCCGGCTGATCGTCGGGCGCGGCGTCGTCGGCTGTGGCTTCTGCGCGGCGAGGATCGCTGCTGACATGAACAGGTGGTCTCGCGGTGGGCTCACCGCTGGCTTTCGCCGTGGGGCGACCGATGGGGGTCGGCTCGTACGTGCGCGCGCATCCCTTGTAGGCCGAACAGGATGAGCAGCTCGACCACTCCGCCGTCGGCGCTGCCCAGCCAGTGCGGCATGGACGTGTCGAACTCGGCTGCCTCTCCGGGCGGCAACGTCATGTCGCGGTCGCCGAGCACGAGCCGCAGGCGTCCGTTGAGCACGTACAGCCATTCGAAGCCGTCGTGGGTCTGCGGGGTCGGTTCGAGCGGTTTCGGCTGGGCGGGGATGATCATCTTGAACGCCTGTATCCCGCCCGGCCGCCGGGACAGCGGCACGAAGGTCATCCCGAACCGGTGGATCGGCTTGAGGTGGATCCGGGGGTCGCCGGTGCGCGGGGCGCCGACGAGATCGTCCAGCGGAACGTCGTAGGTACGGGCCAGCGGCAGCAGCAACTCCAGGGTCGCCCGGCGCTGGCCGCTCTCCAGCCGGGACAGGGTGCTCTCCGACACCCCGGTCGTTGCCGAGAGGTCGGCGAGGGTGATGCCGCGGTCGCGACGCAGCGCGCGCAGCCGCGGCCCCACTGCGTCGAGCACGTCTTCCGTTTCGTTGTCCACGAGGCCATCTTGCCGGAACCGCAAGATTTCGTGCCAGATCGTGGCGGGCCTGGCGAAACTGAGCGCGTGCCGACAGAAGGAGTCTTGATGAGCACCACCGATGCGGTCACGTTCTGGGACGGCGTCTACGCGGCCCGGACGGCAGCCATCGACCCGCGGCCGAACGATCGTCTCGTCGAGACGGTCACGGGCCTGCCGCCCGGCGATGTGCTGGACCTCGGATGCGGCGATGGCGGCGACGCGCTGTGGCTCGCCCGCCAGGGCTGGCACGTCACCGCCGTCGACATCTCGGCCGTGGCGGTCGAGCGGCTCGCCGGCCTTGCCCGCTCACGTGGCCTGGGCGACCTGGTCATCGCCGATCGGCATGACCTGAACAAGTCCTTCCCGCAGGGCCGATTCGACCTGATCTGCGCCCACTACCTCCACACCTCCTTCGGCCTGGACAGATCAACCGTCCTGCGCTCCGCCGCGCACGCACTGCGCCCGGGTGGGCTGCTGCTGGTCGTCGACCACGGCTCGGCCGCGCCGTGGTCGTGGAACCAGGATTCCGACGTTCGGTACCCGAGCCCGCAGGAGGTCGCCGCAGGTATCGATCTGGACCCGGCGACGTGGATGGTCGAGCGGGCCGACGCACCCCGCCGGATCGCGACCGGCCCGGGCGGGCGCACCGCCGAGGTCACCGATCACGTCCTGCTCATCCGCCGCACCGCCTGACCCGGCGCGAAAAGCCGCTCCCCACCGAAGGAGACCACCATGCGCACCGCCTCCCGCCGCGGCGACACCCCGCCGCCCCGGACCGGAAGCAGCGAGACCGAGACCCTGCGCGGATTCCTCGACTACCTCCGGGCTTCGATCGCCGCGAAGGTCGACAGTGCACCCGAACCGCAGGTGCGAACAGCCGGAGTGCCGTCGGGCACGAACCTGCTCGGCCTGCTCAACCACCTGACCTTCGTCGAGCGCTCGATGTTCCTCGGGGACGACGTCACCGACTGGCAGGCGACGTTCCAGGCCGCACCAGCGGACAGCGTGGCCGATGTCGTCGCCCGCTACCGGAAGACGGTCGAGCGTGCGAACAAAGTTCTCGACGAGTGCGCCGATCTCGGCGCACCGGTCCCTCGACCGCGGCCGGACCGCCCCGCTCCCAGCATCCGCTGGGCACTCACCCACATGATCGAAGAGACCGGCCGCCACGCCGGCCACGCGGACATCCTCCGCGAACTGATCGACGGCACGACCGGGCGCTGACTCCAACACCTTTTCCAGGACAGGAACACATGATCACCGCAACACGGCCGTCGCCGCGCCGCTCCCTCCGATCCGCGCGGGCGGCGGCGACCGTCACACTCACCGTCCTGCTCACGATCGTCGCTACGGCTTGCGCCACGCCAGCCGCCGACGTTCCCCCCTACGCCGTCGCCACCCAGGGCGCCCCGGAGTTCGAGAGCGCTTTCCGGCACGAGTTCGCCGACGTTGACGGCGTCCGCATGCACTATGTGACCGGCGGCAGCGGCACGCCAGTGGTGCTGATACACGGTTGGCCGCAGACCTGGTTCGGCTGGTGGCCGATCATGCCGGAGCTCGCCAAGCACCACACCGTCTACGCCGTCGACCTTCCCGGGCTGGGTGACAGCACCGGTTCGCCGACCGGCTACGACAAAGCCACTCTGGCGCGGTACGTGCACACCCTGATGGCCGATCGGCTCGGGGTGCGCGACGCCCGCGTCGTCGGGCACGACTTCGGCGCCGCGGTGGCGTTCCAGTACGCCACCCAGTTCCCCGCCGACACCGCACGACTCGGCTACCTCGACCTGCCGCTACCCGGGCCCGCGATCGATGCGTCCACATACCGCTCACTGAGCTGGCACATCGCCTTCCACTCCCAGCGCCGGGTCCCCGAGGCGGTGGTCGGCGACGACGTCCGCGAGTACCTGGCACTGTTCTACCCGCAGGTCTCGTTCGGTGGAACGGCGTTCGGTGGCACCTCGGATCGATCCCCGTTCACCGACGCCGAGATCAACGAGTACGCGCGGACCTACCGCCGGCCCGAGGTCTTGTCGGGTGGCTTCGAGCTCTACCGCGCCCTCGACAAGGACGTCCGCGACACCTTGGCAGCAGCACCGATACGCGTCCCGGCCCTGCTCATGACCGCCCAGGGGCAGCTCGACCCGATCCGGGCCACCGCGGCGCCGCGCATGACCAACATCGTGCGAGCGGTGGACGTGCCGAACGCGGGGCACTGGCTCGCCGAGGAGAACCCCCAATTCGTCACCGCGGAGCTGCTGCGCTTCCTCGACGGATGACCCGGCCTTTTGTTCGGGGCTTACCGATTCCGGTCGACAACTGTCTCTTGTGGACTGGGATGGAATTCGAGGGTGCCCGCGCTGAAAACTGTGCCGCTACGGCATGATCAGTTGTCGTTGCAATACGTGGCGCATCGAATTGTTGCGTTCGGCTTGGGAGAGAATGGGATTCCGTCGAGCGGCGTCCGTCGTTGGAATCTGGCCGTCCCAACGCGGAAACGACCTGCGGCCCAGCGGGGCTCGCGCTCTTGGACAGTACGATCGGGCAGTGCTGTTGCCCGGATGTCATCTGCGCGACGCGGATTGCGGCCAATCGGTCCCGCACTTGCTTGACTTGTTCTGCAAGTGAAAACCGCTGAAAGGAACACTTGATGCAGCAGGCCACCAAGCGTTGGACGGGTCGGGGAATCGCCCTCGCCGTCGCGGCGGGCGCCGCGCTCACCATGGGGACGTTCGGCACCGCGCAGGCCGCCACCCCGGGCGTCTTCAAGCTGTGCTCCAAGGGGTCCTACGACTCCTACGCGACGTTCACTGAGCGCGGCGGTTTTTCCACCTACGTCGTCCGCAGTGGCTCGTGCCAGGACTTCAACTACGGCGGCAACGGCCCCGAGCGGGTGGACATCGTCAACGCCAACAGTGACGGCGTCATCGGGTCGGTCACCTACGACGGTCGTGCGGGCCTGAACATCGCCACCGTCGACGGGCCGAGCTTCTACCCGTTCTGACGGGGCCGGTCGAAGGCTGAACTGCGCCGTTGCCGCGAACCGCGGCAGCGGCGCAGTCGTGTTCCGGGGCGGATTCCGGCCCCGCCGCGCCGGGCGACGGGTGCGCTCCGGGACCCTGAAGACATGTACGTCTGTACACCAGGTCGGTGTGCGGGGGTGCATTCTGCCCCAAGGTCATTCCCGATAGTGTTGGAATCAGCGATGGCCTCTTGACAGGGATGGGGGTGGCAGGTGCGTTTGTTCTCGGCCGGCGGTCGATCGGATCACCCGTCCGGCAACCGTGGCTCGTCGAAACCTGCCGAATCCGGTGCGAATCAGGGGTTCTCCCGGGTCTTCGACCAGCCGACCATGCCCATCAAGAGGGTGGATCGGCGCAAGGACCAGAAGCTGCTGGTGCTGGCCGGTCTCGGCGGGCTGGTGCTGATCGCGGCCCCGGTCGTGGTGTTCAGCCAGGCCTTGGGCGAGCAGCGCCCGCCCTGGATCAACGCGGGCGACCCCGCAGGCATCCAGCTCCCCGTCGAGACGGGGACGTACGCGGCGCAGCCGACGCAGGTCTCCCCGCTGCCCGCGGCATCGGCCCGCCTGGACAAGGCGGGGCGACTGGTGGTGGTGGCGAAGGGGCAGAACCACGAGGTGCTGAGCAGCACCCAGGCCGCCCCGTCCTCGGGATCGGCCACCACCGGGTGGGTCAACTTGGGCGGAAGCGCCGCGGGGGACCCGGTCATCGCGACGGACGCGAATGGCGAGCTGGTGGCCTTCGCCATTGGTACCAACGGTGCCCTGATGGAGAACTACCAGGTGAAGCCGAGTACCGGCGGGGTGGCGAACTGGCGCGTGCTCGGCGGCACGAACCTCGTGGGAATGCCCGCCGTGGCGCAGGATGCCGTGGGCAAACTGGTCGTGGTGGCCCGGGCCGCCGACGGGTCGCTGTGGACGGCCCAGCAGACCCAGCCCGGGGGCAGCGCCTGGACCGAGTGGCGGAGCCTTCCGATGCTGGCGGCCCACGATCCCGCGCTCATCCGGGATTCCAAGGGGAAGTTGCGCATCTTCGCGGCCGGACCGGACCGTCAGCTGCGGACGATCGCGCAGGCCGGGCTCGCCGTCGACGACTGGAACGCCCCGCGGAGCCTGGGCGGCACCACGACCGGGCCTCCCGCGGTGGCCATGGACGACCAGGGCAGCCTGCGGGTCTTCTCGCTCACTGTGGACGGCTCGCTGCTCGACAACGTCGAGTTGAGCGCTGCGTCGGACACCTGGCGGGGCTGGCAGAGCCGGGGCGGCCAGCTGACGGGGCGACCGTTGGCCGTCGCAGATCCCAAGGGCTGCGTGGTCGTGCACGTGTTGACCGTCAACGGCACCGTGGAGGAGATCTTCCAGCTGCCGGATCGCGCGGTGTGGAGCGAGTGGCACGACCACGGCGGCAGCATCGCCAAGCTGGTGTCCTCGGCCCAGGATTCGCAGGGCAGGTTGGCCGTCTACGGGATCAGCAAGCGGGGCGGCATGGAGCAGACCTACCAGGCGATCCCCGCCAGCGGCCCGTGGGTGGGCTGGGAGAGCGACCTCGGCGGGGTCTTCCCCACGAAATGACGCACCCCGCCGCGGGTGCGGCGCTGCTCGGCGTGCAGTTCCGATCGGAACTGCACCCGCGCGGCCCTGGTGAATCCGGCTCCGCGAAAATGTTGTGCGATACCGGAATGTCCCATTCGTAATTCTTCGCGCCGGCGTGTGCGAACCCGCCGGCGAGCATTGTGGCCAGACGATGTCAGGCCCTTGAGCGCCTGTGGTGCGGGCTAGAGGTCGTTCCAGAATGGCTCCGCCCGGCTCATCCGAAGACACCTGGTACCTGGCGCCGATTTCGCGCGCCACCTCACCCTCACGTGGAGTGCTGATTTCGCGCGAAATCGCCACCCTGCGCCTCAGGCGGCCACGTCCCGCACGGGCTCGCGCCCGGATCTGAAACGACCCCGCGGAAACGCGGGCTGCTCGTCGGATTGCCTTCGGTGGCCTCGAGTTTGCCCGTTCGGGGGCTCGAGGTGATCTGGAAAACCCCGGCTTGCCGGAACGGGCAAGGCTGCCTGCCTTTCGGGAAGGCGTACCGGATCGGCTGGGCGCGCGGCGAACCCGGCGGGAGACTTGACAGGTGCCCGCGCCCGTGAGTCGGCCGGTCCGGCGCATGACCGCGGGTCCAACAGAGACCGGAGGAGTTCCTGAATGGCAAACTTTCCGCAGGTGCAGACGTCGCAGCCGGGAATGCAGCAGGCTGCGCAGATCTTCAGCGACCGGGCCACCGAGTTCACCCAGGAATTGGGGCGCATCAACTCGATGATGGCGAGCCTCCAGGGCAGCTGGACCGGTACCGCGTCGAAGAACTTCAACGCCGCCATGGACAACTGGGAGCGCTCCTTCCAGACGATCATCAACAAGCTGATCAACATGATGGACGTGATGGGCGTCAACACGAAGGACTACGTGGCGTCCGAGGACGACGCGGCCAACACCGCCCAGTCCTTCGCCAGCGCCCTGCCCGGCGTCTGACGCACATCCCTCCCGAATCGTAAGGAGAAGAGATTGTCCGACTACAGGTTCGACTTCAACGTCGCGGACATGACCCTCGACGAGATGAACGCGGTCAACGGCCGCGTCCGGAGCGCGCTCTCGGAAATGGAGGCCCAGGTCGAGGCGACCCTCGCGGACTGGTCCGGTGTCGCCCAGGAAGCCTACCGGGCGGCCAAATTGGAATGGAACCAGCAAGCCGACCAGATGCCGGTCTACCTGGAGTCGGGGCGGCAGACCCTGCTCTCCATCTCGGACAACTACGGCACCACCGAGCAGCGGGCCAAGCAGATCTGGGATGGCAGCCGCTGACCTGCCGCGATCCGCGGTTCGGCCGCCGGGGAGGTTTCGGACTTCTCCGGCGGCCGTTCGCGGCTGAGATCCGCGACAGGTTCTGAAGAAAGGGAGGTTCGCAATGGCCGAAGAATTGAAGGGGCTCGACTACTACCTGGCGAGCGACGCCTGGAAGGACACCAAGGTCGCCGACTGGTCGAAGATCGACGCCTTCGTCGATCACGGCTGGCTCACGGAGCAGGACCGGAAGTACCTGCACGCGTACGGGAGCATGGTCGCGCTCAACCCGGACTCGTCGGGCGGGTTCTCGGAGACCGACGCGGCGTGGAAGAAGTACCTCGACGTTTCCGACAAGCACGAGAACGACCCGATCTTCAACGACGAAACCAAGGCGGAGGACATCCCCCCGCCGGACTGGGACGACGGCCCGCAGGACGGGAAGGACTACTACAAGGACGGCCCCTCCGACATTCCGGGAACTGAGAAGACCCCGGTGGGCGACGTTCCCAAGGTGCCGGGCGATGGCGGCGACAAGAAGAAGGGCGGCGACGGTGTCATCAGCGTCAACACCAAGGCCCTCGCGGTGTTCGCCGACAATGTGGAAGCACTGCGCGTCATGATCGGCAAATCCAAGAAGAAGACCGACGAGGTGAACGTCCTGCCCGGCGGGTTCAACGTCGCCTTCAAGCTGCGGGACAAGATCATGGGCACCGGTGAGAAGGATCCCGGCCTGAAGAGCAACGTGCGCAACTACATGGACGGGCTGGACATCGCGCTGGCGAACGTCCGGGACGAGGTCCGGAAGCTGATCGTCGACTACGACAGCACCGAAGAGCTGAACAAGCTCACCACCGACAAGCTCAACAAGGTGATGCGGGACTCGTTCGGCTTCATCGACTCGAGCTCGCGCTCGAAGTAGCGGGTCCGGTGCCGGTGGTGGACGGCGGTTCTGGCGCGCTGGCCGGGCCGTGGCGGGGCCTGCCGGTGGCGTACGGGCGCTGAATTCTGATCTTGGTTTGGTCTTCTAGGGAGCGTGATGGGCGATGGCTGAGTCGGAAGAGAACGAAAGGCTGAAGTTCGGCGATTACGACGCGGACGTCTTCCGGAAGGACGAAATCGACGAGCACGCGGTGTTCATCAACCACAAGGCGCCCTACCAAGACGGAAAAGACGAGGATTTCAGAGCCTGGGATTGGAAGCAGATCAAGGCCGCGCTGTGGGGCGGTGCCGCCCTGTCGAGCGACGCCCTGTGGGAACAGGCTTGGCACGAGGTCGATCCCAACACGCTGTACGCGGCGGGCAATGCCTTCCTGCACATCCAGGAGACCATGCACGCCGTCGCCAAGAACCTGGAGGCCCAGGCGAACGCGGTCGCCGGGGGGCACGGCTCCTGGAAGGGCCAGGCGGCCGGCGTGTTCCTGGCCAAGATCCAGACCCTGGCCAACAACATCAAGGACAACGCCGACCGGCTGGGCGGCCCGGACACGGTGCACCCGGTCCCGTCGAAGCTGTACGACAACGGTCGTTGGCTGGCCTGGGCCCGCGACGCGGTGAACCAGATCGACCAGCACTACGCCCAGGTGGCGAGATGGCGCGGCGTGGCGGACGTGATGGACAACGGGTTGGTCAAGGTCAGTGACGACGAAGAAGTCGTCAAGGCCATGAACATCGAGATGCAGAAGCCCATCAAGAAGCTCGCGGACAACTACGGCGTCACTGTCGACCAAGTCCGGACCACGACGCCGGTGCCGCCGGGCGGAAGCGGCGAGAAGCCGCCGCCCATCGACAAGAAGGGCGGCCCACCCCCGCCGCCACCGCCGAAGAATCCGCCACCGCCGAAGAATCCGCCGCCGCCGAAGAGCCCACCACCACCGCCGCAGAAGCCGCCGCCGGGTTCTCCGCCACCGCCGAAGAGCCCACCGCCGCCGAAGAGCCCGCCGTCGAAGAGCCCACCGCCGCCGGGCTCGAAGCCGCCGCCTGTGGGGCCGCCGCCAGGCTCCAAGCCACCGCCGGGTTCGCCGCCGCCCGTGGGCCCGCCGCCGCCGGTGGGCCCGCCGCCCGGCCAGAACCAGCCGAAGAACAACCAGAAGGGCGGACAGTTCAACGAAATTCCGCCACCGGGGTCGAAGCCGCCGCCGGGTCCGCCGCCGCCGGTGGGCCCGCCGCCGGGCTCGGTGCCGCCTCCTGGTTCGCAACCACCTCCCGGCTCGAAGCCGCCGCCGGTGGGTCCGCCGCCTCCGGTGAGCCCGCCGCCCGGCCAGAGCCCGCCGAAGGACAACCAGAACGGGGGCCCCGGCGAGGTTCCGCCGCCCGGCTCGAAGCCGCCACCCGTGGGTCCGCCGCCGGGCTCGAAGCCGCCACCAGTGGGGTCGCCGGGCTCCACGCCGCCACCGGGCGGCATCGGTACGCCGCCCCCTCTGGGGTCACCGCCGGGCTCGACGCCGCCACCGGGCGGCATCGGCACTCCGCCGCCGGTGTCGAACCCGCAGGACTGGTCGCCTCCTCCCGGTGGCCAGGTTCCGCCGGGCGGGCAGCAGGATCGCGGCGGCATGCCGATGGTTCCGCCGATGATGCCTCCGGGTGCCGGTGGTCAGGGTTCCAACGCGGAGCGCCCGGATGCCTCGGGCTTGCTGGACGCCGGCGAA